>JAOUET010000005.1 GCA_029858605.1 Coriobacteriia bacterium
AACAAGTTGCCCGCGAGATTTCCGTACAGCGAGATCAGGCGCCTGCCTCGCGTGCCGAATCCGCGGCTCGCCACGGCGCGCCTGAGCGACCGCAGCTGGCTTCCCAGGACCGCCGCGTAGCGGTAGAGGAACACGAGCATCGTCACGAAGACAGCCGGCATCCTGAGCGCACGCAAGGCTTGGAAGAGGCGAGCGGGTGGTGTCGTTGCGGTCACCAACAGCGTTGTATATGCCGAAAGCCAGGCTTTCGAGACGATGCCCCAGGCGACCAACCAGCCGCCGGCATACGTTTCGCCGACGGAGGCCAGGCTCCAGGAACCGCCGTGTCGAGCAAGCGGTGCGAACAGAGCGATCGTACCCGCTATCGGCAAGACGATCGCACTCCTCGCCAGCAGCACGCGCAGCGGGATGTCGGCGATGGCGGTCGTCGCGAGCAGCAGGGCCGCCAGGAGTGCGAACTCCGCTGCCCGGGGGGGAGGGGTCAGCACGACTGCGAACACCAGGATCAATGCTGCGATGATCTTCGCCCTCGGGTCGAGGTCGTGCACCGGCGTGCAGAGGCTCGAGTACGTGTCGAAGGCCAGCGCGTGTCCGTGCGCGTGCGCCTCGGTCCCCACACCATGGTGATGTGTGTGCTCGTGCACGACCCCGTCGTGCTCGTGACGGTGTTCGTGCAATTCCGCGGGATGAGTCGAATCATCCCGGCAGACATCTTCTCCGTCGTGTTCGTGCATCTTGTCTCCCGGCGGACCTAGTCGCGCTTCGCGGTATGCAGCTTGCGCTTGCGCGCCGACGAGACGATCGCGTAGAGCAGCACGCTCGTGACGACCAGTCCCACTACCCCTGCGAGGACTCCCGCAACAGTCTCGTTGTTCATGCCCGGAATGACGTAGTCGGGAATCGGGCCTTTGGCTGGGGAGACATCGCCGACAGCGCGACCGATACCCATTTCGAAGTAGACGTATTCCAGTCCGTCCGGGTGGCTCGACGCGAGGAACGAGAGCCCCGTCGCGATCAACGCCACTACACCCAAGACGACCGCGACGCCACGCACACTGCGCTGCTCGACCTGGGCAGGACGCTCGATGAGATCCGGTCTGGTGGCAAGCACGTAGGCTATGAGTCCGGCCGTGATGAGTCCTTCACCGATGCCTATGATGGCGTGCCAGAAGCCCATCGCACCTGTTATCAGCCAGAAGTTGGCGTTCCCTGAGAGCCAGATCTCGAGTCCTGCAGCCAGAGCTGCTGCGACGCAGGCGGCCCAGGCCGCCACGAACGCGCCGACCATGCGCCACCGGCGGGAAGCGCGCACCGCGATGATCGCTCGCCACAACGCGTATCCCACGAACGGCGCGAGCACGGCCATGTTGAGGACGTTGGCGCCGAGGGCGAGTAGGCCTCCGTCGGCGAACACGAGAGCCTGAACCAGCAAGACGGTCGTCATCACGATCACGGCGGGCCACGGGCCGAGGAGTATCGCCGCCGCCGCGCCCCCGGCGAAGTGACCGGACGTCCCGCCGGCGACAGGGAAGTTGAGCATCTGCAGCGCGAAGACGAGCGCCGAAACGACCGCCATCATCACGATGCGTCGCTGGTCGAAGTGCTTCCGGACCCACGCAACCGCATACGCGACGAATCCCGCACTGCTCGCGCCGGCTGCGGCCACCGTCGGCGCGTTCAACATGCCGTCGGGAATGTGCATCCAGGGCCTCTTCCGCTCCCTACAGTTCCGCTCCACCGGTGGTCATCACGAGCTTCCCGTGCTTGACCCCCTTGGTGCCGAGGAGCGTGTCCGCGATGTACCTGACATCGTCCCCGGAGCCGCGCACCACCAGCACTTCGAGACAGTTGTGCGCGTCGAGGTGTACGTGCATGGCCGAGACGATCTTGTCGTGGTGTGCGTGCTGGAGGGCGTCGAGCCTGTCTGATAGGTCGCCGACACCGTGATCGAAGACCATGGTGACGGTGCCCACGATCTCCTCTTCCGAGCCTTCCCAGGCGGCCTCGACCAGGGCGTCGCGAACGAGGTCGCGAACGGCTTCGGAGCGGTTGACTCCAGCCCCCCTGCGACGAACGAGCTCGTCGAAACGTGCCAGCAGTTCGTCGTCCATGGTGATACTGAATCTTGCGAGGCGGGCCATCGAAGACCTTCCGGAGTGTTACGGATGGCCACAATAGTAACACGCCCGACATCGCGGTCAAGCCTGCCGGGCGCACTCTCAAGCTAGTGTAGCGGGACTAGACGCGTTCGACGGTCACGTCGGGGGTTCCGCCGTTCTCCGCAACGTCGGACGCGCGCTCCAGTTTCGAGCGGGCTTCACCGATCATGACGGTCACCTGGGCTATCTCGGCGCTCGACGCCGAGAGGCCGCCATGGTCCGCGAGATGGTGAAGCTGCTCGAGCCACTGCTGTACCATGCCGAGGGCATCGCCGCATTGGCCGAGCGACAGTCTCATCTGGGAGACGTTTATACCGCGCTCGCACATCGTGGTCTCCTTGTCAGCCTATCCACGGCGCGAGCTCGTCCACGAGGCGCTTCTTCGGCATCGCGCCGACGAGCTTCTTTGCGACCTCGCCATTGACAAAGACGAGCAATGTCGGGATGGACAGAACGTCGTACTTGGTGGCTGTCTGCGGGTTCTCGTCGACGTTCAGCTTGCCGATGATGATCTTGTCCGAGTGCTCCTCGGCGATCTCCTTGAGTACCGGCTCCATCATTCGGCAGGGCCCGCACCACGGTGCCCAGAAGTCCAGCAGGACCGGCTTGGCATTCTCGAGGACATCGGACTCGAATCCTGCGTCCGTGATCTGCATCATGTCGCTCATCCAGCGTCTCCCTTCCCCTTGTCGATCTCAAGGCCGCGGCAGGCGGCTAGATCGAGCAGACTCGCTCATCAATGTATCGCAACGCTTCGAACGCCGCCGAAGCACCCTTGGCCGCAGCTGTGACCACCTGCTTCAACTCGGTGTCGGTGACGTCCCCGGCAGCGTATATGCCCGGCCACGCCGTCCGCCCGTCGTGGTCGGTCTTGATGTACCCAGCTTCGTCCAGGTCCAGCATGCCCGATACGAGATCGCTCGCGGGATCGATGCCGACGAAGAGGAAGACTCCATCAAGCGGCAGGTGCTCGTCAGGCTCCCCGTTTGTGGCGGCGAGGTCCACCCCCGTCACCCTCCCGTCGGCACCTGTGATCTCCTTGACGATGCGGCTCCACTTCACCTCGATCTTCTCGTTCGCGAAGCAGCGCTCTTGGATGCACTTTGTCGCGCGGAGTTCGTCTCTGCGATGGATCACATAGACCAGGCTGGCGAACTTCGTGAGGAACAACGCTTCTTCCACTGCGGCGTCGCCGCCACCGACGACCGCGACCACCTTGTCCTTGAACAGCGCACCGTCACACGTTGCGCACCACGAGACTCCTCGCCCCGTGTACTCGGCCTCACCCGGCACTCCGAGCTTCCTCGGCACCGCGCCGGTAGCAACGATGACCGCCCTGGCGAGGAATTCATCGCCGTCGGAGGTCAGAATCTTGAAGTCGAGGTCGACCGGCTCGATTCGCTCGATAGTCGCGAAGGTGCGTATCTCAGCGCCGAACTCCTCCGCCTGGGCGAGCATCAAGTCGCCGAGTTCCTGTCCCGAGAGTCCTTTGGGGAAGCCTGGGTAGTTCTCGATCCAGTCGGTGGTGACGATCTGTCCACCGGGAATCGCCTGTTCGAAAACGATGGTGCGCGCCCGCGCTCTCGAAGCGTAGAGTGCAGCGGTCAGACCGGCGGGACCCCCGCCGATGATTGCGATGTCGATCGTCTCCAGGCTCACGGGCTTCCTTCCGAAGACGTCGAGACACCGGAAGACTCTGCTTCCTGCTGGACCTGTTCGAGCAGGGCAAGCGCTCGCTGCTGGTCCTCGTGTTGGTTCGAGTCGCTCTCCGTCAATCGCACGACCTTCTCGTACTGAGCGATGGCCGCAGCGTAGTCGCGACGCCCTTGCCACATGAACGTGCCCAGATTGAAGTTCGCCCTCACATGATCTGGGTTGACCTCGAGCACCTTACCGACCTCCTGGATCGCACTGTCGGTTTGCCCGACGTAGAACAAAGTGATGGCGTAGTCGGTGCGGGCGTCATGGTCGTCCGGCGAGAGCGCGAGATACCGATCGTAGTACCGCCTTCCTTGCTGGGCGAAGTTGAGCGCCGCAGCAGGATCCGTGGGCTCCGCGAGGTCGTGAAGGTCGAGGAAGTAGTCGGCCATCGACCGAAGTGCGTTCTCGTCTTCCGGGTTGCTCTCCAACCGAATCAGATTATCGAGCGCTTTCTGTTGATCCGAGGAAAGCAGCTGCCGGAACTCCGACGGTATCCCGGCGCTCTCGGATGGCGTGCGCTGCATTCCCCATATAGCTACGACGACGATGGCCGCAAAGACCGCGAGAGACATGAAGAGTATGCCTAGGGGAACCTTGTAGCGCTGGAACGGGCGGATCACATAGCGCCGCATGAAGCTTCCCTCGACCCCGTCTCCGTGGCGGTCTACCTGAAGCCCAAAAGACTGCGCCTTGAGCAGCATATTGAGATCGTTTGTGACGACGGTGAGCGAGTCGCAACCCGACAGGCATGCCTGAACCGCGACGGCGAGTATCCGATCGTCGGCGTTGCGGGTGCTCAGGCCTTCGGGCATGTCGAGTTCGGCGTCGAGGGGCGCTACCCTCAGAGTCCCGCCATCCGGAAGCTCCACGCCTTCGATAAGACTGCCCTGCTCTGAGAGCTCGAAGAGCATCCGACTCACTTCGCGGCCCCTGAATCGCAGGTCCGGGTCGACCCGGGACGTCTTGAGCTTGTCCAGCTCTCCGAGCACGGTTTCGGGGATGATGATCTCCGCATCCGGGAACGCGAAGATAGCGCCCGGGTCGGCGAGCAGGACGTTCGTATCGAGCACTATCGCTCGCATTCGGCTCTGGCAACCTCTCTTCCCACTAGCGGTTCTCGACGGCCTCGTCGCGGATGACCCAGTCGGAGGTCAAAGGTCGACCCTCGAAGACAACCATCAACGAACCGAGCGCCCACGTACCGTAGACCGGTGCCTCCGTCCATACGGAGGCAGACTCACTTGTCCATTCGAAACCGTAGATCGTGACTCCTTCTGACGACGCATGGTTCGAGGAACTCCCCCATGCTGAAGCTTCGTCTCCCGCGCGAGCGGCGATGCGCGCAGCTTCGTTTGTTGCCTCTACCAGGTTGTACTTCGTGATGATCCATCTACCGAGATCGTTGACGATCGTGATGCCGATTGCGGCGATTGCGACTGCGTAGACGATTCGCTTGATCATACCGGCGATTCCTCGTCTCCGTGGTCTTCCGGTCTCCTATCTCCACGTTCGATCTTACGGTGAATGGTATCAGTAGGCAGGGCGCGTGTGGTGCGCCGCACGATGAAGAGCAATATGCCCGCCAACAGGGCGACCACGCCGCCCGTGATGGCCAGGCGATCCAAGTACGAGGCTCGCACGCGCACGGTCGTCTCGTCGAGAAGGACGTCCCCGGCCCACAGCTCGACTCGCATCTGTCCGGACAGGGAGGACTGCAGGTCAACGGGCACGGTGTGGTAGTTCTCGGCCGGCTTCAGCACGAGGCTCTGCTCGCCCGGCTGTCTGATGACCATCCCCTCGGCCGACGTCCTCAGGGCTACCACGAGACTCCGATCCGTGTCGTTGATGACGCTTACCGGCACGTCACCGCGTGCGCTGGACAGGGTGATATCTTTAGCCGCGACCGAGACTGCGTCGAGGGTTTCCTGCGCCTTGCGCGAAGCTGCCGCCGCGTAGGATCTGCCCCGATCCGCGAGTGCCCAAGTCCCGTCAGGTCCCGCCCAGCAGTGACTCTCCGCTACGAGCGAGTCGTCGATTGCGGCGAGGGCACCCTGGTCCGTGGTGCCGAGGGCAGATGCGAGTCCTTCTGACCACCTCCGGGATTCGGCTACCAGCGGCCAGTAGTCGCCGGGTGCGTCCGGGCCGGTATCTGCGATCTCGGGCAGTTCCAGCGAACCGAGCGGATCTTTCAGCACTTCGCTGGCGAGCGCGAAGTCGGTCCAAGGTGTGTCGGCGAGGCTGCGTACGCAGTTCTGGAGCAAGTCCGCGCTCCCGCGGTGCCCGGCTCCAAGACGCAGCATGGCGACGATCGGATTGGTCGGGGTTTCGGAGAGGGACCCCTTGAACACGCGCGTCAGGAATGCCGGGCAATCCCCCGTCGAGAGAGCGTTGCTCGCGGTTCTGTCTATCAGCAGGGCCGACATTCCGCCCGTGTCGAGCGAGTAGCAACCAGAGGCAGTGCTGGTCACGGCCAGGCTTTCCGGCTCCACGAGAACGAACGAAACGTGGTTCTGGGCCAGAGGAGAGAGGGCGTCTGACGGCAGTACGCCACCTGCGAGCATCGTGCCGGCGGCAGGCGTGGTCTGCAGCGAGGTCAGGCATGCGGTCAGCCCCCGCTCAAAGTGGACCGAAAGGTCGTCGGTACGCATCATCGCGCGCAATCCTTCGATGTCGGGATCCGCGTAGGGGACGTGCAGCAATTCGAGACGCCCGGTCTCCATCGCGGTCTTCAACAGTTGGAGCGTCTCCCTGTACTTGACCGCAGTCGGGTCGTCCGCCGGGACTTCCTTGACGCCTTCGGGCGCGATCAGCTCATAGCCTTGAGACACCCGGTACCATTCCTCGAACATTACCGGCGTGCCGACGAGCGACACCCTCATCTGCAGGTCGGAGAGCGCCAGGGCTGCGAGCCGTTCGACCTGCTCGCGAACCAGGTCGGCGTCCGCCGGATCGATGGAGAACCTGCCCTCGGGGTCGGTGAGCAGAATGCAGTCGATCTTGGCCACCAGAACCACGGGCACCGGCTCGGTCGCCGAATCGTACACGAGCAGGTCATCCTCGATGATCCATTCGCGGACCCCGCCAGCGTCCGATCGTACTCTCAACTCCACCGGATAGGCGCCGGCATCAAGGTCCAGGTCCCCGAGTTCGCGCGCGTACTCGAAGCTTGCGGTGCCGGTCGCGACCTCGTTGCGCACGAACGTCTTCTGGAAGATCAGTCGACCGCTCGGGCGACGGATCTGCAGGCGCGATTCCAGGTATTCCGTCGGCCGGTCCACGCTCACGCGGACGTTGAAGTGAAAGGCGCTGTCGCTTGACACAGCGGGCGTTTCCTTGTCGAGAGCCACGAGTGGCTCACCCGCGGCAGTCTTCTCGGCCGAGGACACAATGGGATCGGCGAACCCGATCGAGGGCGCGAGCCACACGACCAGGAACGCCGTTGCAGCGACGCCGAGCGCGACGCGGCTCGCCGAGATACGACGCATCGTTGCAGACTCCAGATTCGCGTGCCTCGTGGCCAACCGCTCCAAAGGGGACGGGGTGTCACGTGGCGAAGATTCGGGCAGAATGATTATCGCATGACCGCCACGAGAGGAGCCGCAAGCAATGTCCGAAGCGAGCCGAGCGCAAGAGATGCCCGACACGCTCCCGTTGATACCACTTCGGGATCTCATACTGTTCCCGAATCTGGTCGTTCCGCTTTTCGTGGGCCGGGAGCGATCCATCAACGCTCTCGAGGAAGCCATGCGTCAGGGTCATCTCGTCGCGCTCGTGACGCAGATGAAGGCCGAGACACAGGAGCCAGAGCACGAGGAGCTCTACGAGATCGGTTGTGTCGCATCGATCATGCAGGAGTTGAAGCTTCCTGACGGTACCGCGAAGGCGCTTGTCGAAGGGCAGCAGCGCTTCAGGATACTCGAGTGGCTACACGACGATCCGTATCTGCGTGTTCGGGTCGAGATCATCGAAGAGGAAGTCCGGCTCGATGTGGAGATCGAGGCGCTGATGCGAGCACTCATCAGCGACTTCGAGCATGCGTCGGAACTCGGCAAGCCGATTCCGCAGGAGGTCCTGATGGCTGCCTCGACGATCGAGGAACCGGGCCGCCTCGCGGACTTCGTCGCTTTCCACCTGAATCTCAAGGTCGAGGAGAAGCAGCAGATCCTCGAGGCCCTCGATCCGAAGGACCGGCTCGAGAAGACTGCGAAGTTCTTGCGCAAGGAACTCGAGATCCTCGAACTCGGCTCCAAGATTCAGGATCGAGTGAAGGATCAGATGACGAAGACTCAACGCGAGTACTTCCTGCGAGAGCAACTCAAGGCGATTCAGCAGGAACTCGGGCAATACGACGAGATCCAGGCCGAGATGGACGAGTACAAAGAGAAGATCAAAGAAGCGGCGATGCCAGAGGAGGTAGAGGAGAAGGCTCTAAAGGAGTTGGGGCGCCTTGAGAAGATGCCGGCGGCGAGCGCGGAGACGAGCGTCATCCGGACCTACCTCGACTGGCTCATCGGCCTGCCCTGGAACAAGGAGTCGGAAGAGAAGCTCGACTTGATCGAGGCGCAGAAGATACTCGACGAGGATCACTACGGTCTCGAGAAGGTCAAGGAAAGAGTTCTCGAATACCTAGCGGTCCACAAGCTGACAGACCTGATGCGCGGACCGATCCTGTGTTTCGTCGGTCCGCCAGGCGTGGGCAAGACATCGATTGGCAAGTCGATTGCCCGAGCTTTGGGACGGGAGTTCATACGGATGTCGCTCGGCGGCGTTCGCGACGAGGCGGAGATACGGGGTCACAGGCGCACCTACGTCGGTGCGCTGCCCGGTCGAATCGTGCAGTCCATCAGTCAGGTCGGAACGAACAACCCCGTGTTCATGATGGACGAGGTCGACAAGGTTGGCGCCGACTTCCGCGGCGACCCTACCTCGGCCCTGCTCGAGGTGCTGGATCCGGAGCAGAACTTCTCGTTCCAGGACCACTACCTGGAGGCGCCGTTCGACTTGTCGAACGTCATGTTCATAACGACCGCGAACCTGCTCGATCCCATTCCGCCGGCACTGCGCGATCGCATGGAAGTCATCCACTTCCCCGGCTACACGGAGGACGAGAAGCTCAACATCGCCGTGCAGTACCTGGTCCCGAAGCAGCTCATCGAGCACGGCCTCGCACCCACCAAGCTCGAAGTCACCGGTGAGGCGATTCGGGAGATCGTGCGTCGCTATACGCGTGAGGCCGGAGTCCGGAATCTGGAGCGAACGATCGCCATGATCTGCAGGCAAGTTGCGCGCAAAGTGGTCGAAGGTAAGAAGGGGAAGACCCGAGTCACGGAGCGTACGCTGCACAAGTACCTCGGTCCGCCGAAGTTCTCGTACGGGCTTGCCGAAGAGCGAGACGAGGTCGGTGCGGCGACTGGGCTGGTGTGGACCGAGGTTGGCGGAGACATCATCTACATCGAGGCGACGAAGATGCCCGGAAAGGGCAAGCTGAACCTGACCGGCCAACTGGGCGAAGTGATGAAGGAATCCGCGCAAGCTGCGGTTTCATACATTCGCACGCGGGCGGCCAAGCTCGGCATAGATGAAGACTTCAACGAGAAGTACGACATGCACATTCACGTGCCGGCGGCCGCTATTCCCAAGGACGGCCCTTCGGCGGGCATCACGATGGCGACATCCCTGGCGTCCGTGCTGACAGGCTGCCCCGTGCGTCGCGACATAGCTATGACGGGAGAGATCACTCTGCGAGGCAGGGTTCTGCCGATCGGGGGGCTCAAAGAGAAGCTGCTCGCCGCTCATCGGGCCGGCATAACTACCGTGCTTATCCCGAAGGAGAACGTGCGCGATCTCGAGCTGCTGCCGGAGCGCGTTCGCGACGAACTCGAGACGATTCCGGTCGAAAACATGGACGAGGTCCTGTCGAAAGCTCTCGTGCGGAACTGCGTGAAGGGCCAGAAGAGGGCGAAAGATTCTTCTCGGAAAGGCTCTTCGACGGGCAAGGCGGCCTCGAAGAAGGCCTCCTCCAAAGGCTAGACTCGGCCCCGAGGTTTCAGGCGCGAGGCGGCCTTGGATTGGTGTCAAGCCCCGGACTGAGATGCTGGTAAGTCTGGGGTTTAGCCAAGTCAAGCGCGTCTTTACTAGCTCGGCTCTGTGAGTCTGAAGACTCATGTGTGGGTTGACGGTTCGCTCCGATTGCCGGGTTGCGGCGCCCTGCTTGGCGCATGCTTTGGGTTGCACCGCGGGCTGCACGGCGTTATCGCCGCCGGAAAGCTGAGAAACGGGCTCATCCCTCAGTCATACTTATGTAGGATGCGTTTCGTTCCCATGTCGAAGCCCTGACGGGGTATAAAGGCCTCAAAGGTGCCGAGAGGTGCCGGCAGAATACGCCCTAGCAGGCGATCCATAAGCAGGCCCTAACGGGAGACGCTGAAACGTCGGCGTAAGAAGCGGTCACTTTTGTAGCCGGCGTGGAGTCAGTAGTGAGACCGGCCCGTGTTGTACGGGGCGGTCTTCGTTTTGTCTGAGGGGTGCCGGCGTGAAAGGTGAGAGGGGTTGGATGCAATGACAAGGAGCATGCACCGCAGGTCGATCGCGGCGCGGTTGCTCACCTCGTGCATTCTGCTCGTCGTACTCGTGTCGTTCACAGGTATGGGCTACGCCGTGCCTCAAGCGAGTGACGCGGACACGGGCACATCCGAGGAGAGTTCCGCGACTGTACCCGTAGACCCACCGCCGGAGGCGGAAGAGCCGCCGGCGGAAGAGCCGCCGGCCGACGAGGCTCCAGCTGTCGACGACGAGGCCGAGGAAGCTGACGTCGCCGAGGTGACGCTTGAGATCGAGCCTTCGATCGCGGGTGAGTCGCTGCTTGCGCCAGTCGCACCCACAGCGGACGCGGTCTCCGCCATCGGTTCGGGCGACGTGAACCTGGAAGGCGTGAGGAAGGGCAACGGCTGGGTCAAGGGCAACCTGCAGTCGTACATCGAGGGCGAATGGGTTCCCTACCGCGTGTGGATTCGCAACGACAGTGACGCGCCGGTAGTCGTTCCATCGGTCACTGTGGATGCCTTCCACTACAAGGACGGCAAGGGCATCTACTTCGACCAAACCGGCGACTACCTCTACTACACGACTCCGACCAAGCCCGACTTGGGCGATTCGACGTTGCCGCAGGCAGGCTGGATCCCCTTGAGCCTCGACTCCCATGACGTTCCGTCCTCTGGAACCTACGGAGTCGACGCACCTGCGCTGCTGACAGTGATCAGCGGAGGGCAAGTGACCATTCCCGCCAACGAGTACGCGGTCTTGTACTTCCGGGGGCATTTGGCGCTGACGTTCTACTGGAACACGCAAGATCCGCCACGGGACGGCTGGGGTCCCTACACGGGCTCGCCCGGCAACATGCAGATTTCGGGTGGCCTGCCGGCCAAGACAGTGCCGCTGCCTACCGTGGAAGTGCCTGCAACGACCATCAACATCATCAAGTTCTACGACACGGATCATGACGGCGTGAAGGACGCAGACGAGAACCAGTTCCTGGATGGCTGGAACATGCACCTGGCCACGGTAGGTACCTTCCCCTGGGAGGCCAGCAAGGAGACCACTCAAGGAGGCGTCGCCACGTTCACGATGCTGCCTTCGGGGATGGACTTCCTGGTCTGGGAGGACACGAAGGCTGGGTGGCTGACGAACACGCAGCAGCCGATAGCGGTGACGACTGGTGCGGAGCCGGTCAACGTCTACATCGGCAACTATCTTCCCGAGTATACGAAGACGTTCGACCTCACGTTCGAGGGCTCCGCTCCGGCTGGAACGACCTTCTACGTGGTGTATAAGCTCAACGGTGTCGATCAAGCCCCGCTGTCGCTGGGCGACTCTCCCTATTCCGCGGAGGTGACCCACCCCGTCGGCAGCGTGATCTCAGACGTGCGGTGGTACGCCACCTGGCCGTACGGGACGGGTCAGAGTGTCGACATCCTGCTCGGCACGACTCAGGGAGAGACGATCGAAGAGGACGTGACGAACCCGTTCACGTACGGAGGTACGATCCAGGGTCAGAAGTTCGAGGACCTCGACGCCGACGGCGTGAAGGATGCTAGCGATCCAGCACTAGCCGGCTGGGAGATCGTGCTCCAGCGCCAGGTCAACGGTGGCTGGGTGGAGTACGCGAGCGACACCACGGATGGGAGCGGCTACTATAGCTTCTCCGGCGTACTTCCCGGCACATACCGGGTGTCGGAGATTCTCAAGACGGACGTCGCCTGGACACAGTCGGCACCGACCGCCCCCACCTACTACGAGCTTTTGTTCGAGGCGGGAGACTCCCTCGTCAAGAGGACAGAATACTCCGGCAAGAACTTCCTCAACTGGGCTCCGGCGTCGATCGAGGGCTACAAGTTCGAGGACGAGAACAACAACGCCGAGCGCGACCAAGGTGAGCTGGGCCTCATGGGCTGGCTCATCTACGTCGACTACAACGACAACGGTAGTTTTGATGCCGGCGAGCCGAACGACACCACCGATGCAGACGGCTACTACTTCATCGACGGCATCACTCCGGGCACCTACTTCGTGCGCGAACAGCTGCTTCTTGGCTGGACGCAGTCGATGGGCACGTACCAGGTCACGTTCGAGTCGCGCGGCCACTACGGTGGAGAAGGCCAGTATGATTTCGGCAACTGGACCACGGGCGGCTTCGAAGGCTACAAGTTCCACGACCTGAACGCCGACGGCGTCTGGGATGCCGGCGAGCCGGGTCTGCCGGACTGGACGATCGAGGTCCGAGACGCTGCAGGCGCACTTGTCACCTCGACCGTCACGGCTGCCGACGGCTACTATAACTTCGTGGACCTCGGACCCGGTGACTACGTGATCACCGAGGTCCTGCAGGCCGGTTGGACGCAGTCGCTTCCAGGAGCACCCGACTACGAGTACGAAGTCACTCTCGAGTCCGGCGAGTTCCCGGAGGAGGACTACAACTTCGGCAACTGGACCACTGGCGGCTTCGAAGGCTACAAGTTCCACGACCTGGACGCCGACGGCGTTTGGGACGCCAGCGAACCGGGCCTCGAGGACTGGATCATCGAGCTTTCGACGCCAGCTGGGGCACTTGTCGCCACGGCTTCCACGGATGCCGGCGGACACTACAGCTTCACGGGTATCGAGCCTGGTGACTACGTGATCACCGAGGTCCTGCAGGCTGGCTGGACGCAGTCGCTTCCAGGAGCACCCGACTACTACGAAGTCACTCTCGAGTCCGGCGAGTTCCCGGAGGAGGACTTCAACTTCGGCAACTGGACAACGGCGACGAAGTCCGGCACGAAGTTCGAAGACCTTGACGCCGACGGTCTATGGGACGCCGGCGAGCCGGGTCTTGCTGGATGGATCATATTCGCCGACTACGATGACGACGGCGAACTCGATGCGGGTGAGCCGTCAACTCTGACGGACGGCACTGGCTACTACACCCTCACGGACGTGCTTCCTGGCACGTGGATGATTCGTGAGCTCATGAAGATGGACTATGACTGGGTGCAGTCGCTGCCAGGTGAACCCTACTTCGCCTACGAGGAGTCGTTCACTTCGGATCAAGACGTGTACAACAACGATTTCGGCAACTGGGCTCCGGCATCGATCCGAGGCATGAAGTTCAACGACTTCGACGGTGACGGCGAGCGTGACGGTGGCGAGCCTGGCCTCGAGGGTTGGCGCATCTATGTCGACTACAACGGCAACGATGCTCTCGATGCTGGCGAGCCGTATGACGACACTGATTCCAACGGCGAATACGAAATCACCGGCGTCAAGCCGGGCACGTACGAGGTCCGTGAGGTTCTCAAGGCCGACTGGACTCAGTCCAAGGGCGGCTTCATGGTCACGTTCGAGTCGCGTGGCGAGTACTTCAGCGAAGAGGGCGAGTACGACTTCGGCAACTGGACCACTGGCGGCCTCGAGGGCTACAAGTTCCACGACCTGGACGCCGACGGCGTCTGGGATGCCGGCGAGCCGGGTCTCGGGGGCTGGACGATTGAGCTTTCGACGCCGGCTGGCGTACTTGTCGACACGACCGTCACGGAGTCCGACGGCTACTACAGCTTCGTGGACCTCGGACCCGGTGGCTACGTGATCACCGAGGTCCTGCAGGCTGGCTGGACGCAGTCGCTTCCAGGAGCACCCGACTACGAGTACGAAGTCACTCTCGAGTCCGGCGAGTTCCCGGAGGAGGACTTCAACTTCGGCAACTGGACTACGGCGAGTGTGCACGGCTACAAGTTCCACGACCTGAACGCCGACGGTGTTTGGGATGATGGGGACGAGCCGGGCCTCGAGGACTGGATCATCGAGCTTTCGACGCCAGCTGGGGCACTTGTCGCCACGGCTTCCACGGATGCCGGCGGACACTACAGCTTCACGGGTATCGAGCCTGGTGACTACGTGATCTCCGAAGTCCAGCAGGCCGGTTGGACGCAGTCGGCTCCCGTATCCGGTTACTATGACGTGACGCTTGCCTCCGGCGAAGTCTCGGAGATGAGCTTCGACTTCGGCAACTGGACCACGACTGAACTGCACGGCTACAAGTTCTACGACAAGAACGCCGACGGCGTCTGGCTTGGTCCCGACGAGATGGGCCTTGCGGGGTGGCAGATCAACCTCGTAGGCACGGCGGGGAACGGCGATCCAGTCAGCCTGATGACGTGGACCGATGCCGACGGGTCCTACGAGTTCCTGGACCTGACTCCTGGGAACTACACGATTTCGGAGACCCTCAAGCCCTTCTGGACACAGACCGCTCCAGCAGGAAACGTGTACAACGTGACGCTGCAGTCCGGAATCGTTCCCGAGATGAGCTACGATTTCGGCAACAGCGAGGATGCGGAGAAGACCTTCGAGCTAACGTACCTCGGCGATGTGCCTGATGGTGCGTCCATGTTCGTGGTCTTCAACGTCGGAGGATTCATCTTCAACGGCAACGACCACTACGCGGTTGATGACTTCGACGTGACACTCCCGCTCGTTGAGACACCGCCGGGAAGCGGCTTCTTCACTGCCAAGTACGACGTCATGCCAGGCACGACTATCTACAACGTGCGTTGGATGGCTGAGTGGAACGGCGAGGAGATCCTGCTAGGCCAGACGTCTGGCGTAGAGGAGATCAACGAGCCGGTAACCAACGAGTTCGAGTACAGTGCGGAAGTCGTCGGCAGCAAGTGGAACGACACCAACGTGGTCGATTCCACGCTTCCCGGTGACGGCGTCTGGGACAAGATAGGCGAGCCTGGTATCGCCGGCTGGACGATCGAGATCTACCGCATGTCTCCTTCGATGGAATGGGTGCTCTACGGCACCGCGCTCACGTCAGGCGGAGGCGACCTGGGTGCCTACTCCTTCACGGGTCTGCTCCCAGGCAAGTACTACCTCGCCGAGGTAATCCCGGAGATCGGTGGACAGCCGATCATGACTCAGTCTGCCGGTCCTATGGGTGTCGGTGACGGGCAGTTCACAGTCTCCGACGACTTCAACAACAAGGAAGAGCCAGTGGACTTCGGCAACTACGAGCTGGCCTTGCCGTTCCCACCGGACGTGGGCCTCGTCAAGGACGTGACTCCCACCGTTGCGAAGCCGGGCGACCTGCTGACATACACGATCACCTACACGAACTACCTGGAGCCGATTCCTGATGGCGAACCGTTCACCATAGTCGACGACTACGACGACGCCCATGTCGTCGTCGTAGATGCGGCCGACGGGATAGTTGATGACGGCAAGATCACCTGGAACCTGGTCGGCCCTCTCGCTACGGGCGAGTCAGGTTCGATCACGTACACGCTTAGGGTGATCGAAGACATGCCTGAGGGTAAGACGAACATCGACAACACGGCGGTAATCACGCTGGAAGGCGACACCAACCCCGACAACAACATGGATTCAGCGCGTGTGGTGGTCGAGGAGCCGTTCCTGCCCTTCACCGGCGCGGACGTCTTCCGACTGTTCGTTATCTTCGCACTCGCGCTTGCTGCGGGTGTGGCACTGCGGCGACTTGGGCGTAGCGCTGTGTCATAGGCGCGAGCCCATCTCTCGGCACGGCAAGGCCCCGGTGGTTGCACCGGGGCCTTGCTCTTTCTCAGAGGACGACGGACTTGCTGCAACAATGCTGCGTCTCAAGCTGCAATCGGGTGGCGGCTCTGCTAGCGGGGGATATTCTCGCCCCAGTCGATGCGCCCGTTGTCCCTCCAGTCGATGATGTGCCAGACCTCGTGGTTGAGGATCGTCGAGAGGCTCGCTGTGTGGCTCGGGCTTATGACGATTCGCCCGCTCTGGTAGTAGCAGATGGCTTGGTGGCCCTGCGCGTCGCCGAAACTCACCGTCGAGCCTGCGAGAATCGGGTGCTTGCCGATCAGTCCCGACAGGATTGACTGAGCCTGCGCCAGTTCGCTACCGCTGGAACGCTTGGAGCTCGATGAAGCTTTCGTGGCGGCGGACTTCGCGGTAGAACCCGAGGTGCTGCCGGAGGTCGATCCGCTGCCCGCCGAGCTTGCGACCTGCTGGACGGGTTTCGGCACCGGCGCGGCCTTCTTGTACGCGGCACCGGCGAGATCGTCGGATGTCTTCTGTGCGGGAGCGACCTTCTTCTCGGCCCACTTCTCGGAAGCCGAGAGCTGCGGCGCGAAGCTCGCCCGCCACTTGCTGCCATCGCGGACTGCCGAAGCCATTGCAGGCGCCGTCCCGGCGATGATGGTGACGGCAATCATCGAGGCTGTCAGGCGAGCGATTGTTGCGCGGTATCCCGTGTTCATCGGTCTGTGCACCCCTTGGGTACGAGCCACAGCGCACATCGGCCCGGCTCCTCCCCGTCCTGGCTGGGTGGATCCGGGCCGACAAACGTGTCGGTCTCGTACCCGGCGGTCCGGCTGCCGTGAGAAGGTGACCCTTCCCGTAGACCCGTGACTTTGCGAGGCTCGCCTTTCGGCGAGCTGTGCCTTTTTCGGGGAGCGCGTTGCGATGTGCTGCTTTCAAGTTTCTACACTTTTGGTATCGGCACGCGGGCGTGTCATCCTTATAGGGAATCTGTGGTTTTCGTCACGTTTTTTCAGGAACCGCCGTCACATATATCGGGAGGCTTCGAAGGCACATGAGGGAAGATCTTGGGCAACGGAGAGACGATGAATGCGGGTTCTGAGATGACCGGCGACGTATTCGTGGCTGGCAGGAGTCCAGGTCCGGCCGCCACCATCTCGCGAGCCCTGGGCAACGTGTTCATAGGGGTCGCGCTTGGCCTCGGCTGCTATTACGGACTCACCGATCTAGCTGGGCACCTTCGCCAGGATGTGATGAGAGACTCACTTGAGGGCCTGGGTGCCGTCGCGGCGGCCGACCCGGGCGACCATCTCGTCGAGCCGACGGCCGATTCGCTGGACTTCACGGGTTGGGCCGAGGAGGACGAGGCGTATTGGCTCGCACTCGAGGACGGTGGTCCCTTCGGCAGACTGATCATCGAAGAGATGGAACTGGACACGGTCGTCGTCAAGGGGCAGTCTCGAGAGAACCTGAAGAAGGGTCCCGCGTGGGTGGACTACACCGATCTGCCCGGGCCTACGGGCAACTGCGGCATCTCGGGTCACAGGACCACCTACGCCGCACCATTCCGGCGTCTCGATGATTTGGAGCAGGGTGATACCATCGACCTGTACTCGCCGTTTCGACGGTATCGCTATCGTGTGGACGACGTATTCGAGGTCACACCCGACAAGGTCGAAGTCATGGATTCGACCGAAGAACCGTCCTTGACGCTCACCGCGTGCCATCCACCGTACAGCGCGCGGTACAGGTTGGTTGTGCGAGCGACTCTGGCCGAAGTCGTAAGGTTTGAGGAGTCTTCGTCCCTCGGAGAGTAGACGGAGGTATCGCTGCGTGCGTGTTCTCGTGACCGGCGGGGCCGGGTTCATAGGCTCGAACCTCGTGGACGTGCTGGTTCGCGACTTCGAGGTCGGAGTCGTCGACGATCTGTCGACCGGCAAGGCCGAGCACGTCAACCCCAAGGTGTGGTTCAAAGAGATGGACATACTCGATGACGGTTTTGCGCGCGCCCTCGGCGAGTTTGGACCGGACGCCGTTGTGCACCTTGCCGCGCAGCCCAGCGTCGCCGCTTCGCTGCTCGACCCGGACAGGGACTGGGAAGTGAACGCGGAAGGGACCCGT
Organism: Coriobacteriia bacterium; assembly: GCA_029858605.1. Lineage (GTDB taxonomy): Bacteria > Actinomycetota > Coriobacteriia > Anaerosomatales > JAENZW01 > JAENZW01. Next base: position 18,051 of record JAOUET010000005.1, read on the forward strand.
CGCGTAGCCGAGGCGGCACGCGACGCTGGAGCGGTTCGCGTCTACTCGGCGTCCTCGGCCGCGGTATACGGTGAGCCTGTTGAACTCCCACTCCCCGAGAGCGCCCAGAAGGATCCTTTGAGCCCCTACGGCCGCTCCAAGCTTGCATCTGAGGAGTTGCTGGCTTCGGAGTTGGCGAGTTCGGCCGTCGACTTCGCCAGCCTGAGGTTCTCCAACGTATACGGTCCCAGGCAGGACTGGCGGGGCGAAGGCGGCGTGGTCGCGGTCTTCTGTGCCGCGCTCGTCGCCGGGCGCGTGCCGACGATCTTTGGGAGCGGCAAGCAGACGCGAGACTTCGTGTTCGTTGGAGACGTCGTCGCTGCGATCGGTGCCGCGCTGGTTTCGGATTCGCGCCTCAGGGACGATCCCGACGGCGGGCCGGCGTACAACATCTCCACGGGCCAGCAGACGAGCGTGGAAGCGCTCGCGAAGGTTCTGCGGTCGTTCTCGGGCTTTGCCGAACCGTACAACTACGGGCCGACCCGCGAGGGCGACATCGAGCACAGCGCTCTCGACCCGCGCAAGGCCCGCAGCGACTTCGGCTGGGATGCAAGGGTGTCTCTCGAGAACGGACTGGAGCAGACGTATCGCTGGTTCCTCGGCAGCGAATGAGCTCGCCGAAAGACACTCGGCCAGATCCTGCCGAAGTGCGGAGACTGTACGAGGCGAAGGTGGAGGCCGAACTCGCGCAGGCCGACCGGGAGGTTCCCGGTGGCGTTGAACTGGGCAGCGGCGGGGATCTGTTCGCTCACATCGTGCTGCTGAAGGGCCTTCCGGGCCCGGCGGAATCAGCCGGGGGTGGCGCGCTCTCTGGCCCCGATGGAGATGCTGCCAGGAAAGCACTCGCTGCTCTCGGAATCGAAGACATCGCCGTGTTCTCAGCGCTCACTCGCCCCGAGTCCTCCGCCGAACCTGAGTCGACAGCGCGCCGTGTCAGGCGGATCGTCGAGGCGATCGATCCTGTGGCAGTCGTTGCACTTGATGCGGATGCGGCGGCCGATCTCGCGCGGGCCTTCGGCGTCCGGCGTATCCCATTCGGCAAACCTGTGCAGTCACTCGGTCGCACGCTTCTCGCGGTGGACGGGCTGGAGGCGTCTCTTGTCGAGCCGGCGCGCAAGCGACGGGTGTGGGCGCAATTCAAGCGATTGCAGATCGGGCGGAGTCTTCTGTAGTCGGCCCCAGCAAAAGAAGCGCCCGTGCGGGCGCTTCTGTCAGGGGCTGTGGAGACTCTGTGTGGCCGTCGAGACTCTAGTCCTCTTCAATCTCCTCGATCGCTCCCATCGGACATTCTTCCATGCATGTGGCGCAGGCACTGCAGTCGTCTTCGTTGACCGCTTCGGCCGTATCGCTCACGATCTCGAGCACGCCTTCCGGGCACGCGTCGACGCATATCCCGCAGGCTGAGCAGTCGTCCTCGTTGATGATCGGTCTCGGCATCGTGCCTCCTCATGCGGGCGGGTTGGAGCAGTTCCGCCCGTAATGTACAGACCGCGCACGCGGATGTAAAGGAATGTTTTGGGCGGGGCGCGAAGGCGGTGCTTCGCTTGTCTGACTAGGCGGGTGTCGCTGTGGGTATATGAGTGATGCTGTAATATAACTTGACAACGCAGCACTTAGATTTCAGAATCATGGGGCCGAGGCGTCTGGGCCCGGCGACACAAGTGTCTGACCAGCGTCTTTTAGGGACGCGAAGGAAGGAGAGGCGGGAAAGATGGGCAAGGTCCTAGGCATCGACCTGGGTACGACGAACTCCGCTGTCGCGGTTCTGGAGGGCGGCGAACCCACCATAATCATCAACGCGGAGGGCGATCGGACGACGCCTTCCGTAGTGGCGTTCCGAAAGGACGGGGAGCGAGTAGTTGGCAAGGCGGCCAAGAACCAGGCGATTACCAATCCCGAGAACACGGTCAAGTCGATCAAGCGTTTCATCGGCAGGAAGTTCGAGGAGACCTCCTCTGAGCGCAAGACCGTCGCGTTCGCGGTCGAGAAGGGCAAGGACGGACGAGCCGTTGTGGAGATCGAGGGCAAGAACTTCACGCCCGAAGAGATCTCAGCGATGATCCTGCAGAAGTTGAGGTCCGACGCGGAGGCCTACCTAGGCGAGAAGGTCACCGAGGCTGTCATCACCGTTCCTGCCTACTTCAACGACTCGCAGCGTCAGGCGACGAAGGACGCGGGCAAGATCGCTGGGCTCGAGGTCAAACGTATCATCAACGAGCCGACGGCTGCGGCCCTCGCCTACGGTCTCGACAAGGGCGAAGAGAGCGAGACGATACTCGTATTCGACCTCGGTGGGGGCACGTTCGACGTCTCGATACTCGAACTCGGCGAAGGGGTGTTCGAGGTCAAGTCGACTTCAGGAGACAACCACCTTGGTGGCGACGACTGGGACCAGCGCGTCATCGACTGGCTGGCCGACAAGTTCAAGGCCGACCAGGGTATCGATCTGCGGGCCGACAAGATGGCACTGCAGCGCCTCAAGGATGCCGCCGAGAAGGCGAAGATGGAGCTTTCGACGACGCAGACGACGCAGATCAACCTGCCGTTCGTGACCGCCGACGCATCCGGCCCGAAGCACCTCGACTACACGCTCACGCGTGCCGAGTTTCAGAAGGTGACGAGCGACCTTCTCGATCGATGCACGAAGCCCGTGCAGCAGGCGATCAAGGATGCGGGCATCAAGCCGGCGGAGATCGGCGACGTGATCCTGGTGGGTGGTTCTACTCGCATGCCTGCCGTCGTGGAGATGGTCAAGAAGATCACGGGCAAGGACCCGCACAAGGGCGTGAACCCGGACGAGGTCGTAGCAGTCGGAGCAGCCATCCAGGCTGGCGTTCTGGCTGGCGACGTGAAGGACATCCTACTGCTGGACGTCACACCGCTTTCGCTGGGCGTGGAGACCCTGGGTGGTGTCATGACCAGGCTCATAGAGCGCAACACGACGATTCCGACGCGCAAGAGCGAGACGTTCACCACTGCAGCCGACGGGCAGACGTCAGTCGAGATCCACGTGCTCCAGGGCGAGCGCGACATGGCATCCGACAACAAGACACTCGGCAAGTTCCACCTGATGAACATCCCGCCGGCGCCGCGCGGCATCCCTCAGATCGAGGTGGCGTTCGACATCGACGCAAACGGCATCGTGAACGTGTCGGCCAAGGATCTGGGCACCGGTCAGGAACAGAAGATCACGATCACGGGGACGACGGCACTCTCCGACCAGGAAGTCGAACGCATGGTCGACGACGCGGAGACTCATGCGGATGACGACCGCAAGCGCAAAGAGGCCGCAGAGGTCCGAAACAACGCAGACAGCCTCGTCTACCAGACGGAGAAGGTGCTGAGTGACTTGGGTGACAAGGTACCTGATGACGTCAAGGGTGATGTCGAGTCCGCCGTCGAGGACACCAAGAAGGCGCTCGAAGGCGATGATACCGATGCGATCAAGTCTGCTGCCGAGAATCTCGCGCAGGTCTCCTTGAAGCTCGGTGAGGTGGCATACGAGCACGCTCAGGCCGAGGGAGCTGAGGACGAGACTGTCGTCGAAGACGAAGGTTCCGAGGAAGAGGTCGTCGAGGCGGACTACGAAGTCGTCGACGGGGATGAGTAGCCATGGCCGACCGTCGTGAGGTGCGTGCCGGCGGGAGCGGTCTCGGGCGCACGCCTTCCAACCTACCTGGCGACGTAGATCCCGAACTGACGGACGACCTGGGTGCGGAACTAGAGTTTCGCGGGGACGTGCTGGAGGCCGACCTGGAAGCCGCGCGCGAAGAGGCGGACGCCATGCGCGACCTCGCTCAGCGCGTCCAAGCCGAGTTCGAGAACTACCGGAAGCGCAGCACGCGCGAGTTCGAGGACCTGCGCAAGCGGGCCGCCGAAAGGGTCGTGCTCAACCTTCTGCCAGTGCTGGACAATCTCGAGCGCGCCATAGACCATGCAACCGCCGACGGGCGCTCCTCCGAGCTGCTCTCGGGGGTCGAGATGGTCCGCGGCCAGTTGCTTGACGTACTCGACAAGGAGGGCGTCACGCCGGTGGACCCGTTCGGGCAGCCTTTCGACGCCCTCAAGCACGAGGCGGTGGGTCAGAGGGAGGATCCTGAGGTTCCCGATGGCACCGTTGTCGACGTCTTCCTGAAGGGCTACGAGATGCATGGCCGCATCATCCGCTCGGCGATGGTGGTCGTGTCAACCGGGGGTCCGACTCGAGAGGCATAGTGGCTGCCGAGGAGCGCAACATGGCCAGCTCCAAGAACTACTACGACATATTGGGAGTGAAGAAGGACGCCTCTTCGGACGAGATCAAGAAGGCGTTCCGCAAGCTCGCACGCAAGTACCATCCCGACGCAGGCGGGTCGGAGGAGCGCTTCAAGGAGGTCAATGAGGCCTACGAGGTTCTATCCGATTCGGAGAAACGCGCGCAGTACGACCAGTACGGTCAGTACTTTGGCGGCAACGTCCCGCCCGGCGCCGGATCGCCTGGGCCCGGCTGGCCGGGTGCCAGAGGGGATTGGTCGCAGACCGTCGACATCGGCGATCTTTTCGGAGATCTGTTCTCGGGAGGAGTCGGCGGTTTCGGCCAGACAAGCCAGAGCCGCGGCGCGCGCCGAGGGAGCGACCTTACCTACGAGATCAAGCTCGGATTCAACGAAGCCTTGCACGGCGTCTCCACGAAGGTGGACGTGCAGCGGGCGGAAAGGTGCAAGACGTGCAAGGGTACCGGCGCGAAACCCGGCACGTCGCCGACGTCCTGTCCTACCTGCAAGGGCACGGGCCACGTGAGCCAAGGCGGCGGTATGTTCGCCTTCTCGCGAACGTGCCCGCGTTGCGGCGGTACCGGGAAGATCATCGAGAACCCTTGCGCGACCTGTCGGGGCAAAGGGCGGGTCGTCAAGGTGAGGCCCGTAACGGTAAACGTCCCGCCAGGAGTGACCGACGGCGGCAAGCTCCGCTTCAAGGGGAAGGGCGAGCCCGGCGAGGTAGGCGCCCCTGCGGGCGACCTGTACGTGGTCACTCACATAGAGCCGCACCCGTTCTTCGTGCGCGATGGGGCCGACGTTCTCATGGATCTGCCGCTCACGGTGACCGAGGCTGCGCTCGGAGCAGAGATCACGATTCCGACGCCCGACGGACAAAGAGTGAAGCTCAAGGTAGGGCGCGGCACGCAGGACGGGAAGGTGTTTCGCATCGCGGGCAAGGGAGCCCCGAAGCTCAAAGGCAAGGGCGTTGGCGACCTGAAGGTCAAGGCGAAGATCGTCGTGCCGACCAAGCTCAGTGCGGATGAGAAGGAACTGCTCGAGCAGTTCGGCTCGGCGCACGAAGAAGACGTCCGATCCCACATCGTCTGAGGCGTCGAAGGGATGCGGCCGAAGAGGCCGATGAGGAGCCATGACAAAGCGAGCGCGTGAAGCCAGAGAGAACATGCCGCTGTACATGATCTCAGTCGCGGCCGAACTCGCGGGAGTCCACCCGCAGACACTGCGGATATACGAGCGTCGCCAGCTCATTGCCCCACAGCGTTCGGCAGGCAACACTCGCTTGTATTCTCAGACCGACATCGAGCGACTGAGACTCATCCAACGGCTGACTCAAGAAGAAGGCATCAATCTCGCCGGTGTCGAGCGGATCCTCGCACTGGAGGGTGAAGTGAACCGGTTGCGAGAAGAGATGGACAGCATGCGGGTACGTCTTGACGAGATGAAGCGCTTGGCGGTCCGGGACCTGGAGCGCGCGAGACGTGAGTACAAAGCCGAGATAGTGATGATCCGTCGCGGCGGGCTCGCTCGCAGAGATTAGGACGGCGGCGAGTTTGGTGAACGTGAGACGCTGGCTCGAAGCCGTGAGACGGCGAGATATCCGCGGTGGACCCCTGTGAATCCTGATCGCGTGGGTGTGGTCACGCCTGGCGACGGAACCTCAGAGAGGCCCGACTTGAACGGCGAGACACTAGGGTCCGGTGTGGGCCCCACCCCAGATACACGGTGCGAACGACACGTCGCCCGGGAGGTGTGAGATGCGTTTGGACAAGCTCACCATCAAGGCCCAGGAGGCCGTTGGGGCGGCTCAAGGGATCGCCGACGACGCTTCGTCTCAGGTCATTGAGCCCGAGCATCTGTTGAAGGCTCTGCTTGACGCCGCCGAGGGCATCGTACGCCCGATCGTCGAGAAGGTGGGCGCGAATCCCGACACGCTTGAGGCCGAGGTCACTTCGGCGATAGAAGGCATGCCGAAGGTCAGCGGTGCCGATGTCGGACCCGCCGGCGTCGGCCCGCGGCTCAACACCGTGCTCAACGGCGCGTTCAAGCACGCCGAGAAGCTCAAGGACGCCTACGTCTCGACCGAGCACCTGCTCGTCGCGCTGGCGGAGGCCTCCGGCGAGGCAGGCAGACTCCTTGCGGGTGCCGGTGTCACTGGCGAGCGCTTGCTCGAGGCGCTCGAGGAGCTGCGAGCAGGTGCTCGCGTGACCGACCAGAACCCCGAGGCGCAGTTCCAAGCGCTCGAGCGGTTCAGCCGCAATCTCACGGCGGCCGCGCGCGAGGGCAAGCTCGACCCGGTCATCGGCCGCAACGACGAGATTCGCCGCGTCATCCAGGTTCTGTCGCGACGCACCAAGAACAACCCCGTGCTCATCGGCGAGCCCGGTACCGGAAAGACCGCGATCGTCGAGGGACTCGCGCAGCGCATCGTGGACGGCGACGTTCCGTCGTCGCTTCGCGACAAAGACGTCGTCGCGCTCGACCTGGGCGCGATGGTGGCGGGTGCGAAATACCGCGGCGAGTTCGAGGACCGCCTGAAGGCAGTACTGCGCGAGATCGAGCAGGCCGAAGGGCGCCTCGTCCTGTTCATCGACGAGATGCACACGCTGGTCGGCGCAGGCGCGGCCGAAGGTGCGATGGATGCGAGCAACATGCTCAAGCCGGCCCTAGCCCGGGGCGAACTGCACGCGATCGGCGCGACGACGCTGGACGAGTATCGCGAGCACGTCGAGAAAGATGCGGCACTCGAGAGGCGCTTCCAGCCGATCTACGTCGGCGAGCCGAGCGTGGAGGACACGATTGCGATCCTGCGCGGCCTGAAGGAGAAGTACGAGGTCCACCACGGCGTGCGCATCACCGACGGTGCAATCGTGGCGGCGGCGACGCTGTCCGACCGCTACATAGCGGACCGCTTCCTGCCCGACAAGGCAATCGACCTCGTTGATGAGGCGGCATCGCGCCTTCGCATAGAGATCGATTCCATGCCGACGGAGATCGACGTGCTCGACCGCGAGCTTCGGCAGATGCAGATCGAGGAAGCGGCCCTCGTGAAGGAGACGGACGAGGCGAGTGCGGAGCGGCTTGAGATTCTGCGTGGCGATATGGCGGAGACCACCGAGAAGCTGTCGGGACTCAAGGCGCGTTGGGAGTCCGAGAAGGAGGTCATCGGCAGCGTCGGTACTCTCAAGGGTCAACTGGACGCCGCCAAGATCGAAGCGGAGCGCGCCGAGCGCGAGGGTGACCTGAACCGAGCCGCCGAGATCCGCTACGGTCGGATTCCCGAGTTGGAGCGCCAGCTCGGAGAGGCAGACGAGCGCATCGCGGAACTCAAGTCGGGCGAGACCATGCTCAAGGAAGAGGTCACCGAAGAGGAGATCGGCGAAGTGGTCGCCAACTGGACAGGCGTGCCGGTCTCTCGCCTGCTCGAGGGGGAGA
>JAOUET010000112.1 GCA_029858605.1 Coriobacteriia bacterium
GTCGGCCTTCTTGGACAGGGCGAGGACTGCGATCTTCTCGTCGCAGTATGCCTCATAGGATGCGAAATCAGCACTCGGATACGCCTTCTCGGCCTCTTCGAAGTGCGTCTTTGCCTCCTTGACCTTCTCCTCCGACTGCGAAGCGAGGTCCTTCGATTTCTTGACGCTCGCCTTTGTGAGCTTGTTGTACTCCTTGACCGCCCTATCGGAGAGCGTTTCGGCCTCCACCAGGACATCCATGGCCGTGTCTGCGGGATCGAGCGACGCCGCCACCATGGCACTCGCTTCCAGAATAGGTATCGCGTGTTCGAGCATCCGCAACCTAGCTTCCGCAGAGTCCGCCAGGGCTTCGGCTTGCCTGGCCTCGTCTTCGGCGAGATCGTCCTTCACGTCGCCGATGATGGCGATGGCCGCGTTGAGATCGTCGGACGCGCCCTCCACGTCGCCGAGAAGACTCGTGGCCTCTTGGCCCACCGTCGCGTCTATCGAGGCCCTCACGACCGCATCGACGGCCACGACCGTTTCGTCGGCGCGTTCGACAAGGCGACTCGCCTCCGAGAGATCTTCCGAAGCGGCTCGTTGAATGCTTGTCCGCTGAAACCCGATCACGGCGAGAGTGACTGCGGTGACCAGCACGACCCCGGCCAGAACCCAAAGGGCGATCGTCCAGCCCCTCCGCGAGCTGCCCCTCCCGCCCGAGGAATCGTCGGCCGCCTGTTCCGCCACCGGCGGTGCAACCGTCGTCTCTTCGCGTGCGGAGGGCACTGAGGCTTCCGGCACAGGCGACGTCCCCGATGCGTCAGGAGCCGTCTTGCGATCCTCGTTCATGCTGCCTCCTGAGTAGGCCGTGTCGCCCTATTGTACGAGCAACCGTGGCTCCATGCGCGCAGAATCTCCCCAGCGTGGCTCTCCAGGAGACCGGGTGTACCAAAACGCCGAATCGAGTTTGCGGAATCGGGCGAGCGAGCCTTTGCGCGTACGTCGTCGTGAGCTCAAGACCAGGTCTTTTGCTCGATTACCTTGCCCCTTTCCTACACCGCGTGGTGTCAATATTCGCTGTTCTATTGGCACGCGTGTTGCTTGGGCCAGGAGTGAGAGCGTGGCGACCCGCCCTCTCCTCCCCCCTCAGGGGCGGACCCCGCCAGCTCAACCTCGAACGAGGCGCGTTCCCCCCACGCGCCTCGTTTCTTTTCCCCAGCTTCTTGCGTGGGCTTCGGCCCACCGTGCGTCTGCGCGGGGATATGAGCGGGCCGGGCCCGGAGTACCGGACCCGACCGTTACTGAAACACTACCTGCTACGCGCCGCTACGCGCACGGGCACGTGCAACAGTCGCCCGTCTTGTACTGATTCATCGCCCCTGCGCCGGCCCACGCTCCGGTAGGCACTACGAGCATCACGAACAGGAAAGCAGCGACGAGCATAGCCATGAACTTCTTCATTCCCGTACCCCTCCCCTCTGACAGATCGAGCCTCCTCTACGGACAACGACACCGTTGACTGCGAGGGTGCGCCCCTGCGCCGCGATCGTGACGAGAGGGCGACCCGGGGAGACAGGGTGTGGAGCCTCCTACCTCACGCTCAAGAAGCTCCTCTGCCGTGCTCATCGCAAACATCCCGGACTACCGCGCACACCACTTGCGCGCGGCGCGATAGAATCGGGCGAAACGCGCACCCGGGAGGCACATTGACCGCCGACGCCAGCGAGAGACTCGTCAACCTCGCCATGTACCTCGCAGCCGCACGCGAACCCGTGACGGCCGATCAAGTGCGTGCGGAGGTGGACGGCTATCCCGAGGACCAGGACGACGCAGCATTCCTGCGAATGTTCGAGCGAGACAAGGACGATCTCCGTGCGTCGGGATTCGCCTTGACCTCCGACGCCGAAGGCCAGTACGCGATAGACGCCGAAGCGACGTTCGCGAGCAGCGTGTCGATCGCCCCAGACGAGGCCGCCGTGCTCCACGCAGTCGGCGGGGCGTTGCTCGAGGACCCTGGTTTTCCTTTCGGCGAAGATCTGCGGCTGGCACTCTCCAAGCTCGCGACAGCCGTGGACCCGCCCGATGCGCCGGTTCGCACGCTGCTCACCGACGAAGCGGCGGCGGCCCAAGGCCATGCGGCCGCCCAGCTCAACGGCGCGGTCGCGGCACGCAAGCGAGTGTCTTTCGGCTACACGAACTCGCGCGGGGAGAGGCACAGTCACGAGGTGGAGCCTTATGGGCTCTTCCTGCGCGACGGCCGATGGTACGTAGTCGGCAGGGACGTCGTGCGGGACGACGTTCGCGTATACGCTGCCGTGCGTATCGAGAACCTGTCGGTCAACCCCTCCGCGCCCAAGACCACCGACTTCGAGCGCCCCCGAGACTTCGACGTGGCATCCTTCATCGCCCTGCCGTTCCAATACGGTTCCGAGGAGACCGAAGGCTGCTTGCACATCCTGCCGTCCGAGGCGTGGCGCGCGCCCGCTCTGGCGGGGGGCTCGGGATCACTCGAGGCGCTCCCGGACGGTTCTGTGGAATGGCGCGTGACGGTTCGCGACAGCCGACGCCTCTTGACGTGGATCGTCGAGAACGGCCCCGGCATCGTCCCGATCTCCCCGACACGTCTCGCCGAGGAGATGGCGGCCGCGCTTCAGGAGGTGGCCGACCTCCATGGCTAGGCCTTCGGCACAGGCTCGTGCCCGCCGCCTGTTGAGCATGGTGCATCTGCTCAAGCCCAACACTGTCGTACCGCTGCAGATGATCGCCGATGCCGTGGGAATCACGAAGGCCGAAGTCACCGAGGACCTGGAGAGGCTTGCCTGCTGTGGCTTGCACCCCTACTCCCCGGACCAGCTCGTCCCGCTGTTCATCGAGGACGGCGAACTGGTCGTGTTCGGGCAGATGCCTGCGCTCGACAGGGCCGTCCGGCTGTCGTCGCGAGAGGCCCAGGCCCTTGCCGCCGCTCTGCAGACCGCCGGGCTGACAGGCGAGGACGCGCTGGTGTCGAAGCTGCTGGATGCGGCAGCTGCCGCGGAGACCTCCGCCGACGACATCGCGCGCGTGGTCAGGGCCGCCGTGGCCCCCGGAACGGGCGAGATGCTCAAGGCCCTCGCCCAAGGCCTCGAGGAGTCGCGCCTCGTTCGCATCACGCACCACGCCGCAGGTCGCGATGCGGCCACCCAGCGAGACATCGAACCGCTATCGCTTTTCAACGAGCGGGAGAACTGGTATGTGGAGGCGTTTTGCAGGCGAGCAGGAGCGCTGCGGACGTTTCGGCTCGATCGCATATCCTCCGCAACCGTCTTGAGCGAGCGCTTCGATCGCAGGGACCTCTCGCCGTCCGGAGTTCCGTTCACGACGGAGGGTTTGCCCGTCGCGCGCATCCACCTCGCGCCAGGCGAGGAGTTCTCCTCCCGGTCCTGGCCGGGCGCGAGCCTCGTCGCCGAAGACGCCGATGGTGCGATCGTCGAGGTTCCCTACGCGGGCACGGATTGGATCGCCCGTCAGGTCGCCGCGCGCCTGGGAGGGGCACGCGTGCTGGAACCCACCGAGGTGCGGGAGGCGGTCCGCGTCCTGGCCGAAAGCGGGCCTGGCGCGTAGGCGTCGGCGGTGGTCTCGAACCGGCTCGATCTCCCTTGTGCGACTCCCCACGGGGCCGTGTTTGCCTCCTCGTTCGCCGGGGAATATGGGTCTGGTCTTGACTCCTGCTGTCTTCGACGGGGTCGACATGGGAGGAGGTGTGGCCCATGTCGGAGACAGGCAGTTGGATATTCGCGGCAGTGGGGGGCTCGACGATAGCGATCGCACTGCTCGTCGTAGTGGGACCAATAGTCACGCTTATGTTCGGAGGACTGATAGGTTGCGCAAAGTGCCTGCTAGCCCGGCCAGGTCGCAAGGAAGCCTCGCCCGTCGCTTCGGCCCAAGGACTACGTCACGCCTAGGGGCGTGCACGGACCAGCACGAGTGAAGCGGCCGCGATCTGTCGAGTCAATCGACCCGGGCTTGGTGTCGACTCCGGAGAATGGCAGGTGTCGGGACGAGGGGGGACGGTGATGAGCCGCCTCCCTCTCTATGCGGCGAGTTCAGGCATTCTCGGGTTTCGCAAACCTCGCACGAAGGGTCGGCACGAATCGCGCACCCCAGAGCACGGCCAGGTTGAGGGCGACCGCGACCAGAATGAAGGTCAGCGCTCCCATCGTCAGGAAGTACTTCACGGCCTCGCCTATCTCGCCCCGCGCCAGATGATAGAGGCGCCCCGCCTGTTGATCGGGCGGCGAAAGCGCCGCGGACAGTCCCACTGCGGCGGCCCAGACGGATCCCGCCGCTAGACCTTTCTTGAACGACCAGTCTTTGGCGAGCCACATACATGCCACGAGGTATGCAACCGGAAACAGCAAAACTACGGCAATGGCGAACCATTCCGGCATGAAGGTCCCGCCGAAGTACATGAAGGGGAAGAGCACGCGGAGGATCGTCAGCCACGGCTGCCACTTGTCTTGGATCTGAGCCATCTCGACGGTTAGCGGAATCGTGAGCAAGTTCCAGACTAACCATACGGTGAGGTAGCTCACGGCGATGGCCGTCCATGCGGAGAGCCGGTTCTTCATCCTTACCTCCGAGCAAGTCTTGTACTGACTATGTACGCCCGAATCGCCGCGACACCTCCTCGGCAAGACGATCGATCGGCAGTATCTCAACGTCGCGGACCGGCAGCGAGGCCAGGAATTCGCGGCCGTAGGACCGACCGAGTACCCTCACGTCTGCGATCACGAGACAACCCGTGTCTGTCTTCGAGCGTATGAGGCGCCCGGCGGCTTGCTTGAGCTCGATGACGGCTTCCGGCAGGTCGTAGCGCCGCCACGCTTGTCTGCCCTCGCGCTCCGCTCTCTCTTCGGCAAGCGGGTCCGTGGGTCGGCCGAAGGGAAGCCGCGGTACGACGACGCAGCGCAGCGTATCCCCTTTTGCATCGAAACCTTCCCAGAACGACTTCGTCGCGAAGAGCGAGAGGCTCTCGTCGGCGACGAACTCGTCTCGCAACCGTTTCGCCGAGACGCCTCTTCCCTGCACCAGGAGGGAAACGCCTTCGCGCTCGAGTGAAGGAGCCAGCTCGCGGTAGAGACTCTCCATGTCGCGGCGGTTGGTGAAGAGCGTCAGCGTGGAACCTCCCATCGCGACGTGCACCTTCTCGAGCAGCCGAGACAAGTGCTCCAGGTATCGCGAAGACCGCGGTTCGTCCAGGTCCTTCGGCACGAAGACCGCCATCTGCCGCTCGAAATCGTACGAGGATTCGAGCCTGAGGTGCTTCCAAGAACCTTCGGCAAGCCGATTTAGGCCTACGGACCGTGCGAAGTGGGAGAAGTCTTCGCCGGTGGCGATGGTGGCCGAGGTGAACACCACCGAGCGCGTGCGAGGGAAGAAGTCCTCCGCAAGTGCTTCCCCGACATCGAGCCGTGCAGCCGTGAGCTTCTCCGCGGGAACCGTCGGCCGACGGTCCAGCGTCAGACTGTATACGTATTCCTCGGCCTCTCCGTCGAGCACGGTCGCCAGGCCCAGCCACTGGTCCGCAACGCGGGAGAGCAGGCCGGAGAGGTCCGCTTTGACGTCGGTGAATTCGGGTCCCTCGGCCTCGAGCAGCGTGACGAGATGCTGGCCGGCGCTTATCAGCTCCTCCAAACGCTTCGCAAGCGAGCGGCCCACGCCCGCGACCGTCCCCCACGCGCCCGTCTCGCGCAGCCCGTGCGTGATGCGCAGGTCGCAGGTGTCGTACCCTGTTTCCTCCACCAGGGGACCGATGTCCTTGACGAAGTCGAACAGCGAACCCGCCAGCGTCGCTGCCGTGCGCGCCGCGTTCTCGATCCGCGCCACCTCGGCAAGGATGACGGATGCATCGCCATCGGCGGTCTTGCGCACGGCGCGGCGTACGCTCTCGGCCACGCCGCCCCGCGAGCCTGCGATAGGGCCGAGAACCGTGGCGAGTTCCTTGTGGCTGGTGCCGATGGTGAGCTGCTTGCGCGCCTCCGATTCGGCCGCATGTGCCTCGTCCACTATCCAGTGCCGCAAAGGAGGCAGGATCCCGCCCTGGGCGACGACGTCGCGGAAGAGAAGCGCGTGGTTGGTCACCACGATGTGTGCCGAAGAAGCCCGCCTCCTGGCACCGTGCACGTAGCATAGGTGCGGGTAGAACCTGCATCGCTTGTGCGTGCAGTCCGCCACGGCCGCAGCCACTGCGCTACGCACCTCGGGCCGCCAGTGCACGTTGATCGAATCCAGATCGCCCCACGACGTCTGCGCCACCCACGCCAATAGGGCCGCAGTCGCCGTCACAGCCTGCTCGTGCGCGTCATCGATCTCGGCGCCG
>JAOUET010000113.1 GCA_029858605.1 Coriobacteriia bacterium
GGAACCACCCGCGATGTTGGTCGGTTCCCTCGAGGTACAGGTCCGCCGGACGGCGAAGCTCCGGGCGCACCTCCAGAACGCTCGTGTGCGACACGCCAGACTCGAACCACACGTCGACGATGTCGTCTTCGGCCTTGAGGTCCGCCACGCCGCCTCCGCAACGCGAGCAAGCGATGTCGGCCGGCAGGTACTCGCGCGGCTCCTTCGTGAACCACGCGTCCGCGCCTTCGGTCTCGAATAGATGTATGACGGCGTCGAAAGTCGCTGGTGTGGCGACGGTCTCGCCACACTTCGTGCACGTGAAGACGGGTATCGGGACACCCCAGGCACGCTGGCGGGATATGCACCAGTCGGGACGATCGGCAAGCATCGAGCGGATGCGGTTGACCGACCAGCCGGGAATCCACGTGACCTTGTCGATGGCGTCGAGCGACGCCTCGCGGAGGGGTCGGCCCTCCGAGACTTCGTCCATGGATATGAACCACTGTTCGGTCGCGCGGAAGATGACCGGACGCTTGCACCGCCAGCAGTGCGGATAGCTGTGAGAGGTCATGCCGGATGCCAGAAGCGTGCCGCTCTCGCGCAAGAACTCGACGATCTTCGGGTTGGCGTCGTCGACGTGCATTCCCGCGAAACGACCGCCGCCCTCGTCAAACACGCCGTCATCGTCCACGGGCATCGGTGCCGGCAAGCCGAATCTCACACCTACCATGTAGTCCTCTTCGCCGTGTCCCGGAGCGGTGTGCACGGCACCGGTTCCCGTCGAGAGATCCACGTGCTCGCCGGTGATGATGACGCCTTCGACACCGGAGTGGATCGGCTGAGCGTACTTGAGACCCGACAGCGCGGCGCCTTTCACGCGCACCGGTTCGCCGTCCGGACCGGTGACAAGCTCCGCAGTCTCCCAGCCGACGACCTCAGCAACCTCCGCGACGAGCTCCTCGGCGAGAACGAGGATGTCGTCTCCGTCGCGCACTCCCACATAGTCGGCATGCTCGGCAAGCGTGACTGCGACGTTCGCCGGAAGCGTCCAGGGCGTGGTGGTCCAGATCAGAATCGCAACCCTACCTTGAGGGTTGGCGAATGCGTCGGGGATATCCGTGAACCAGAACTTGACGTAGATGCTGTGGGAGTCCTCGTCGGCATACTCGATCTCAGCCTCGGCAAGTGCGGTCTTGCAGCGCATGCACCAGTGGATCGGCTTGCTTCCCTTGTAGACCATCCCTCGGCGGTACATCTCCTTGAAGACCTTCACGTTGCCGGCCTCGTACGACGGCGCGAGAGTGAGGTACGGGTCCTTGAAGTCACCGCGCACGCCCAACCGTCTGAACTCCTCGGCCTGAACGCCGACGAACTTCATCGCGTACTCTCGACAAGCCTCGCGCAGTTCGGCTTGAGAGATGGCGTCCATGCGCTCCGGCCCGAGATTCTTCTCGACCTGATGCTCGATCGGTTGCCCGTGGCAGTCCCAGCCCGGCACGTATGGTGACCAGTAGCCGCGCATGGTCTTGTACTTCACGACGAGGTCCTTGAAGACCTTGTTGAACGCGGTGCCCATGTGGATGTGGCCGTTTGCGTATGGAGGTCCATCGTGCAGGATGAAGACAGGACCGCCCTCGTTGACCTCGAGCGACTTGGAGTATACGTCCCGCTCGTCCCAGAATTCGATCCATTCCGGCTCCCGCTGCGACAGGTTCGCCCGCATCGGGAAGTCGGTCTTTGGAAGGTTCATCGTGCTCTTGTAGTCGGGCTTGTCAGCCATGCTGGTTCCTCTCGCCACATCCAGTCCCCGCCCAAAGAAAAAACGCGCATCGTCCGCATCTGGGACGAAGCGCGCTTCACGCTCCGCGGTGCCACCCAGCTTGCGCGGGGCTATAGCCCGCACGCCACTTGGTCGCTCTGTAACGGGAGCGCCCGTCGGAGCCTACCTCGCGAAAGGTCTTGCCGCGCGCTTCCTGAAGCGCGCCCTTCCGTTTTCGGTCCGAGGCTGATGGGGTGATGTTCGGTCGGTCCGCTTCCCGCGGGCTCTCACTGTTCCCGCTCGCTTTCGGGGCGCCTGTCCGACCTACTCGTCCCCGTCATCGCCTGTCGTCGCTTTCAACTTCGCGGTTGCGCTGTGACAAGCCGCGTACCGGCGATGTTAGCGCAGGCGCTGTGCGCGGGCAAGCAGCTCGCGCGCACCACTCACCGCTCGTGCACCTCAAGCCGGGCGAAGTCCCGAAGTGCTGCAGCCACCTCCTCGGCCTCCGCAGCCGCAAGTCCCGACCCGAAACGAAGCGCCGACCGATCTGAATGCCACTCGAGCCGGGGGTGTGGACCCTTCCCCGGTCCGTGCTCGTTCGGCGCTAGGACGCGAATGCCGTCCCCGGGAGCGCGCCGCAAGCGAAAAGGCACGCCGACGCCCAAGGCTACACGCCGCAGCTCGAAACGCTGCTTGTCCAATGTCACGCGCTCTTCTCCTCGAAGCGCGAACGCTGCCAGCCACACAAACGCAACAGCGAGGATGTGAATGATGCCTACGAGCAGGTTCAGCCACAACGCGGCAAGCAGCACGAACCTGCGTTGCGTGGGATCGTAGAGCCAAACGGCGAGAACCGATCCCACCAGAAACGTGGTCAGCCAAGGGACGGCGAACATCAGACCGAGTATCACGAACCAGCGATTGCGGCCCGCGGGAGCTACCGCCTCGACGGAGCCGGCGCTCATCTTCACACGCACCCGTTCGTGAGGCCCGCTCACGAATCCTCCGAGTCGGGGTGGCCGAACGCCGCGCGTACATCCTGCGCGCTCACACCCGCGACTTCAATGAGCTTGTGCCGAGAAGTCTCCCCGCGAACAACCCGCACCGAACTCTTCGGGACGCCGAGTGCCTTCGCAACTACGACGCAAACAGCGGAATTCGCTTTTCCGCCCTCAGGCGGGGCGGCCACGCGTACAGACAACTCACTCCCGCGCCAGCCGGCGATTTGGTCGCGACCCGACTTGGGCGTCACGTGAACGCCGATTCGCGTCAAGGGCATGGTACGCCCTAGTCGATCTCCTCGATGTCGATGTCGTCCTCGCGCTCACCGAGATCGTCGAACGACTTGAGCTCGAACTCTTTCGGCTCCTCGAGCGAAGGATCGTCAGGACCGAGATCCGGGGATTCGACCTCGCCCAGCTGCACGCTCTCAACGAAGCCCGACTCCGGTGGCTCGGTGGGCAGTTCCACTTCGGCCTCGAACTCTTCGCCAAGCTCGACGATCGCCTCCGGCATCGCAACTTCCGCCGAGGGAGGCTCAAAGGACGCCGCTACGTCGACCACCGCGGCGGTTCCCTCGTCGGCTGCACGCGCAACAGCGTCGGCGGCCGCACGCGATGCGACCTCGACTTCGCCCACCATACCTTCCTCGGTCTCGCCCATGAGTACGGTCACATCTTCGGGAACCTTGATCTCGGACAGATCGCGTGCGTGCTGATCGAGCAGACCGCGGAAGCGCGCTCGGAAGTCCTCTTCGGACTGCTTGATACGAATCAGTTCCGCAGCCACCTTCTGCTTCTGCTGCAGCGCGTTGTGGATGATCTCTTTGGCCTTCAACTCGGCATCGCGCAAGACCGACGCGGACTCGCCGGTGGCCTTCGAGACGATGTCGTCTGCCGACCTCTGGGCTGCGATCATCGTGTTTCTGATCGTGTGCTCCTGCTCCTGGTACTGCCTGACTTGCTCTCGTGCGGCCTCGAGCTTCTCGGACAGATCGATGTTCTCTTTGAACAGCCGCTCGAACTCGTCGGCGACCTCATCAAGGAAGGCGTCCACCTCTTCCTCGCTGTACCCGCGCAGCGAGTGGCGGAACTCCTTGTGGTGGATGTCCAGCGGTGTGAGCTTCATCGGGATCGTCCTTCCCTATTACCGCAGCGTACCGAGGAGCATCAATATCCCCGGCCTGATGAGATATTGAAGCACAAGTATTGCAATGAACGGCGAGAAATCGAGTCCCGCGCCGCCGACACGCGCCATGGGGAGAATTCGCCGAAAAACGCCTATGAACGGTTCGCAGACCAGGGCCAGCGTCCGGTAGATGTCGAACAGAGCGCCTGATGGACGGAACCACGACAGGATCACGTACGCGAATATGAGCAGCACGTAGAAGTCGATCAGTCGTGCAACGATGTAGGCCGCGCTCACGAACCCAACTCCTTGGCACGCGCAACGGCTGCAGCGACCGCTTTGGCTACTGACGCTCGGAACCCACCCGACTCGAGCTCCTCGACCGCAGCGATCGTAGTGCCACCCGGACTCGCCACGCCGTCGACGAGTTCCTCGGGATGCACACCTGTGTGCTCGAGCAGGTCGGCTGTGCCACGCACGGTCTGTATCGCAAGCTGCTGGGCGATCTCCCGGGATAGCCCCTGGGCCACTCCGGCCCGAGCGAGCGCGTCCACGAACAGCGCAACGTAGGCCGGACCGGAACCTGAGATAGCGGTCGCAGCATCCTGATAGCGCTCGTTCAGAACCACGGCCTTGCCGAGGAGCGCGAACAGCTCTCGCACGAGCCCCACGTGCTCCGCAGTCGCTTCAGTCCCGCCGCTTACCACAGCCATACCTGCGCCGACCATCGCTGGAGTGTTCGGCATCACGCGGACGACAGGCGTCCCCGACGGCAGCAGCGACTCGAGTCTCGCGCACGAGATCCCCGCGGCTATCGAGACCACGAGCGCATCGCCCACATCGGCGGCCAGACCGGCAACGACGTCGTCGATCACCTGGGGCTTGACCGCGATGACGACGACGTCGGCATCGCGTACGGCCTCGGCCCCCGTTGCCACGCAGCCCACACCGTGCGCCGCCTCGAGCGTCTTGCGCCTCTCTGCGACCGGCTCGGCGATGACTATGTGCTCCGGAAGGATCGCTTCGGCCGATAACAGGCCCTTCGCGATGGCCTCACCCATGCGACCCCCGCCGACCACGGCGAGCGTGCCGGTGAACTTGAACTGCCCCTCACTCATCGTCTACTCCAGCGGAAACATGCCCTTGTCGGCGAAACGACGGAAGTCTCCTGCGGAAACGTCCACGTTCGCCGGCGTCAGCATGAATACCTTGTCCGAGACCTTCTGCAAACCTCCGTCGAGACCGTACGTCAGACCTGATGCGAAGTCGAGCAGCCGTTTCGCCAGATCCGGCGACGTCATCGACATGTTCATGATGACGGGCGTGCCCTGCTTGAACTTGTCGGCTATCGCCTGCGCCTCACTGTAGCTCTTGGGCTCCACGATGTGCATCTTCACCTGCGGCTGCATCTGGCTCACTTCTGCACCGGAAGGAACGCCGCGCAGGTGCTCCCCTCCGCGAGTCCGCGTCGCGCCACGTGCGCGCTCCAAATCGGGCTCGCGAGCCGCGCGCCGAACGCTGGACGAACCCGTGCGCGGGCTCTCGAAAACGTTGTGTCCGTAGAAGTCGTCCTCGGACTCGGTATTGTCGTCCGCATAGCCCTCTTCTTCGAGCTCCTGGAACTCCTCATCCCACTCGTCCACGAGACCGAGGCGTGACTTGATGCGCTCCCACATGCCCACGTCGTCGTCCTCCTGCTCACCGCGCTATTTGCCGAAGATAGCTCTGCCCACCCGCACTATGGTCGCGCCCTCTTCTACGGCCACGCGGTAGTCGTTGGACATGCCCATCGACAGCTCTAATAACTCTACCCCATCGGGACGCATCGCGCCGAGTGACTGGGCGAGGCCGCGAAGCTCCCGAAAGACCCATCGGGCGTCTTCCGCGCGACCGAACGGGGCCATCGTCATAAGGCCTCTGACCTCGACGTTCTCGAGATGCGTCGTTTCGTCCAGCGCGTCGTGAACCTCGGTGGGTTCGAATCCGTGCTTCACTTCTTCGCCGGAAACGTTCACCTGGAGCAGAACGCGTTGCACGACTCCCGCTTCGGCGGCTTTGGCGTCGATCTTGCGCAGCAACTTGAGCGAATCGACCGAGTGGATGAGGTGTGCACGCCCCACGATGTCTTTGACCTTGTTCGTCTGCAACGTTCCGATGAAGTGCCACTGCGCGTCCGGAAACAGCCCGTACTTGCTCAGGAATTCCTGGACGCGATTCTCGCCGAGATCCTTGATCCCGCACGCGATGGCTTCCCGGATCTCCGGGACGCCGACGTGTTTGGTGACGGCCACGACGAGAACGTCGTCGGCCGAGCGCCCCACACAGTCGGCCGCATCGGCGATACTCCGGCGAACCGCCTCATGTCGTTCGACAATAGAAGCCAAAGGGTCAGTCTTCCCCGAC
>JAOUET010000114.1 GCA_029858605.1 Coriobacteriia bacterium
CTTCTCCGAGGCACCGGTTCTCCTGGGCGAGCGCTATCACCTCCCACCCGGCTCTTTCATCACCGAAGACGTGCTGTTCGTGAACGGTGCGAGCTTCGAGGATGGGACTGCCTACAGCCTTGAGACAGGGGAGCTCGTGGACTCGTCGGCCGTGACTCGCCGGCAGTTCGATACGGTGGCGAGACTCATGGCCCTAAGCGACGCGTACGAAGCCCTTCTGCCCGCGGATGCGGACTTGCCCTAGCCGACACCTGCGGCGCCGGACGCGACACGCGCGGCGTTGTGGCGTGCTGATAGAATCCGATTGCGGCACGCGCCGCGCCCACTCCGCGATCCTGAAAGAGGAGTGCCGATGAGCGACACCGAGGATAAGCGTCCCACCACCTATCGGGATGCCGGCGTAGACACTGCCGAGGGTGCACGCGCGGTCGACGCCATCCGTGACGCCGTGCGATCCACGTACCGCCCGGAGGTCATGGGTGACATCGGCGGCTTCGGCGGTCTCTTCTCGGCAGCGGCGATCAAGGAGATGGACGACCCCGTGCTCGTGTCCGGGACCGATGGAGTGGGCACGAAGCTCAAGATCGCCCAGATGCTCGACCGGCACGACACGGTCGGGATCGATCTGGTCGCGATGTGCGCCAACGACATCCTCGTCACCGGCGCCGAGCCGCTGTTCTTCCTCGACTACCTGGCCATCGGCAAGCTCGACAGCGCGCGCGTCGAGTCGATCGTCGCAGGCGTTGCGGAGGGCTGCCGAAAGGCCGGCTGCGCGCTGGTCGGCGGCGAGATGGCCGAACACCCTGGCGTGATGGCCGAGGACGACTACGACCTTTCCGGCTTCTGCGTCGGTGTCGTGGACCGGCCGAAGATGCTGGACAAAGCCTCCGTGGAGCCCGGCGATGTCGTGCTCGGGCTCTCGAGCAGCGGCCTGCATTCGAACGGCTTCTCGCTAGTGCGCCGCGTGCTCGTGGAGGGGCACGAGGAAGAGCTCGACCTGGCGCGCGTCGACTTGGGCGGCACGAGTCTTGCGGACGTGCTGCTCGAGCCCACACGCATCTACGTGCGCTCCGTGCTCGAAGTCCTGCGCGAGGGCCCGCCGATCAGGGCGATCGCGCATATCACAGGGGGAGGCATCACCGAGAATCTGGACCGGGCACTTCCGCCGGAGTGCGACGCGCGCGTCGTCTTGGGGTCGTGGAAGGTGCCGCCGATCTTCGGCGTGCTACAGAAGGCCGCTGCTCTTCCCGACGAGGAGATGCTTCGCACCTTCAACATGGGTATCGGTCTTATGGTGATTGTCGAAGCGCAGACCGCCGCCGAAGTAGCGCACGCGCTCCGCACCTCGGGCGAGCGCGTGTCGGAGATTGGCGAGGTCGTCGCCGGAGAAGGGAAGGTCGTTTATGCGGGATCCTGAAAGACGGATGCGTCTCGGCGTGCTCATTTCGGGAAGCGGTACGAACCTGCAGGCGATCATCGACGCGTCGGTTGAAGGCAGGCTCGACGCTGATGTCGCGGTCGTGATCTCGAACCAAGAGGATGCCTACGGCCTGGAGCGAGCTCGCAAAGCCCACGTGCCGGCAGTGTGGATAGACCGCACCGCCTACACGAAGTTCATGGACTACAACCAAGCCATCCTGGACACCCTGAGCCAGCACGAAGTCGATCTGGTCGTCATGGCCGGATACATGCGGCTCCTCGGCAAGAACGTGCTCCAGATGTTCCCGAACAAGGTCGTGAACATCCACCCGGCTCTACTGCCGTCCTTCGCAGGCGCCAGCGGCATCCACGACGCTTGGGACTACGGCGTGAAAGTCACGGGCGTCACCGTGCACTTCGCCAACGACAAGTTCGACGAGGGTCCGATCATCGCTCAGGAGGCCGTAGTGGTGGCCGACCACGACACAGTCGAGTCGCTCGAGGCCAAGATCCACGAGGTCGAACACCGTGTCTACCCGGCCGCACTACAGCTGATCGCCGAGGGTCGCGTAGAGATCGAAGGCCGGAAGGTTCGCATTCGCGAGCTATAGTACACTCGGCTGGGGGCCGGGCCGCGGGAGCGGCGCGCGCCATTTCGCGGGAGTCGTCTCTAGGAGGGGTCGATGGACCAAGTCAAGGTCAAGCGCGCGCTCGTGTCGGTCACAGACAAGACAGGTGTAGTCGATTTTTGTCGCGTTCTCGCCGAAGAGTTCGGCGTCGAGATCGTCTCGACGGGCGGCACGGCGAAGGCTCTGGAAGCTGGTGGCGTGCCGGTGCGCCCGATCGACGACCTCACCGGATTCCCCGAGATGATGGATGGTCGTGTCAAGACGCTGCACCCACGGGTTCACGGTGGTCTGCTCGCTCGGCGCGACGTTGCGGAACACATGGCTGCGGCCGAGGAACACGGCATCGGGATGATCGACATGGTGTGCGTGAACCTGTACGCGTTCGAGGCCACGATATCCAAAGACGGAGTGAGCGAGGAAGAGGCGATCGAGAACATCGACATTGGCGGTCCGAGCATGCTGCGAAGTGCGGCGAAGAACTTCGCCAGCGTCGCGGTCGTGACCGACCCGAGCGCGTACGACGAGATACTCGCCGAGATGCGCGCCAACGACGGCGCGACGACACTGTCGACGCGCCGGGCGCTTTCCACCGAGGTCTTCCGCACGACGAGCCACTACGACAACGCGATCTGGCAGTACCTCTCCGGCTATCACGAGACCCTGTTCCCGGACGAGGTGCGGCTGCGTCTGTTCAAGACGCAGGAGCTGCGCTACGGCGAGAACCCTCATCAGAAGGCGGCGTTCTACCGCTTCTCGGACGCCAAGCCAGGCACACTGGCGCTGGCCGAGCAGCTGCAGGGCAAGGAGCTCTCGTACAACAACATCCTCGACACCGATGGCGCGTGGACCGCGGTTCGGGAGTTCACCGACACACCCGCGTGCGTGATCATCAAGCACGCCAACCCGTGCGGATCAGCGATACACGAGGATCTGACGACGGCCTATCGCAAGGCCTGGGAGTGCGATCCCATCTCCGCGTTCGGAGGAATCATCTCGCTCAACCGCACCGTGCCCGCTTCGCTCGTCGAGGCGGTGTTCGAGAACGAGCAGTTCGTCGAGGTAATGATCGCCCCGGACTTCGAGCCCGGTGCGCTAGAGCTACTCAGCCGGAAGGAGAACCTGAGAGTGCTTCGGACGGGCGGTATGCGCGATACCGGCGGTCACTACGAGAGCCGCGCGGTCGAAGGGGGCTTGCTCGTCCAGCAGTCCGACTCGGTCACGGAGGACTCCTCCACGTTCAGGGTCGCTTCAAAAAGGCAGCCGACACCCGAGGAGATGGAGCAGCTGCTCTTCGCGTGGAAGGTGGCCAAGAGCGTCAAGAGCAACGCGATTCTGCTGGCCAAGGATTTCGCTGGGATCGGCGTGGGCGCCGGTCAGATGAACCGCGTAGATGCGGCACGCATCGCAGTCTTCAAAGCCGAAGGCAAGACCGAGGGTGCCGTTTGTGCAAGCGACGCGTTCATGCCGTTCCCGGACTCGCTCGAAGTCTGCGCCGAAGCCGGGGTTACCGCTGTGATCCAGCCGGGCGGGTCGGTAAGAGACGAGGAAGTCATAGAGAAGGCTGACGAACTTGGAGTCGCCGTCGTCTTCACGGGACACCGGCACTTCAGACACTAGCTGCACGCCCACACGTACGAGCGCGCGAAGGGACTGCTTGCGATGTTGACCGTGGCGCTTCAAGAGACCGTGCGCGTACAGAACGGGCGAGCGCCACTGCTCGTGAAGCACCTGGTTAGACTGCGTGCCGGAGGGTGTGAAGACGACACTCTCGCGAGAATCAACCAAGCCGTACTGCAACAAGCTGCGGCGTGGCAGGAACCGTACGGGCGGCTCGGTCTGCGCGTCGATACGGACGGGAGGGTGGACGTCGACGTCAGTTCGCGGTCCTCATCGATAGACATCCTCGGGGGCCCGGTGGCGATGCTCGTGGAGACCGACGTACCGACACTACCGCCCGGGGGAGCCAAGCCCGCGAACCGTGATTTTTGGGATGCGGCTCTACTGCAAGCCGTCGATCAAGGCGCCCACATCGCGGTGTTGGTGGATCATGACGGCCACCTCATCGATGGCTCGCAGGCGACCGTATGGCTGCGCTTCGAGGACGGTTTGCTTACACCGCCGACACCGCCTGCGGTGGCAGGCGTGTCGAGAGCGGTCGTGCTGGAGTCCGCGCGTTCGGTCGGCTACACCGCCGAAGAGGCCGTACTGACCGCCGAGGACTTCGCGGGTGCCGACGAGGTCATCTTCACCACGGCGCTCGCCGGAGCTGTAGGTGCCCGTCACAAGACCGGACCGGCCGCGGAATCCCTCAAGCGGTTGTTCGACACGCTGTTCACCGGCTAGACGGAAGCGTTACCTGCGCTACAATCGGCGCATACGCTCGAGCCGTATGCCAACCCTTCGGGGCACCCAGCGGCGATTCGTTTCTGCCGAGGAGTGCCCGTGCTGCTCACCAACACCGCGCCGATTGCGTTGCCGGAAGTCTCGCCGGCTGCGCTCGCTCGCGCGCTGCGCGGCGTGGCACCCGGCAGCGACATCGTGGTTCTGGCCCCCTGCGATTCGACTGGCTGGTTCGACGGGACTTGCCTGGCATGTTGCGAACCGGAAGAGGCGCACGACCGCGTGACGCCGGCCGAAGCGGCCGAGGTACTCTCGCGCGTCGAGCGCGGCTCGGAGACCCGCCTGGCAGCCGCTGTCGTCACATACGAGGGCGCAGCCAGCGTGCGAGTGTTCGAGGGGGGCCTCGCCATGGCGGCTGACGGCTGGCGCGTGTGGGGCGAAGCGCCTTGGGCTGCCGAAGCGCTCTCGGCTGCGAGCTCGCTTGGTGGCGCCGACAGGACTGTCGCGCCCGATACCACTGCGGCGACCCATGCGCCTTTGCTGGCCGACCCCGTCCGCGGTATGGAGCGGGAAGAGTACGAAGCGGCTGTCGAGGAGACGCGCGAGTGGATTGCGGCAGGGAACGTATACGTTGCGAACATCACGTATCGCGTGAACGGGCGACCACTGGCTCCGCCGATCGAAGCCTTCGATGCGCTCACCCGCCGTGCCAGCGCTCCCATGTCGGCGCTGTTGGTGACGCGTGACTCCGCTCTCGCCTCCATCTCGCCGGAGAGGTTCGTAGGCGTGCGGCGTGGTGATGACGGTGCCAGGATCGCCGAGGTATGGCCCATCAAGGGCACGCGTCCACGCGGATCGGATCCCGAAAGCGATCGGCGTCTTGCCGACGAGCTCGCCGCCGATCTGAAGGAGCGGGCTGAGCACGTGATGATCGTGGACCTGGAGCGCAACGACCTGGGCAGGGTGTGCGTTCCGGGCACGGTCCGCGTCGACCCTCTGACGGACGTGTTCCCGACGCCCTACTGTCACCAGATGGTCTCGCGGGTCTTCGGCGAACTGAACTACTCGACCGACATCGGCGACCTGATGAGCGCGACGTTCCCCTGTGGTTCGGTTACCGGCGCGCCGAAGATCGCTGCCATGAAGCTCATAGAGCGGCTGGAGCGGTCGCCGCGTGGCGCGTACTGCGGCACCCTCGCCGTCGCCGTTCCGGGCAGACTCGATTCCTCGGTACTGATACGCACGCTCGAGTACGTTGAGGAAGGCAGCGCGCGATGGGGTACCGGCTGCGGAATCACGTACGATTCCGACGCTGGTGCCGAGTGGGACGAGTCCGTGCTGAAGACGTGGCCGGTCCTCGGCAGGTAACCCGCTAGCCCTCGGCAGGTGATTCGGCCATGTGCACTACTCGCTGCGGGAAGGGGATCTCGATCCCTTCGGCGGCGAAACGTGCGTGCAGAGCCTTCAGGAGCGCGTCGCGCACCACGTAGCGATCCGGATAGGAAGCCGCCCGCACGACTACGACCATCTCGATTCCCGAGTCAGCGAAATCGCGGAAACGGACCACCGGCTCGAAGTCGGCGACCGCGCCCTCCGCCGTGCGTATCACGTCTTCGGCAACGGAGCGGGCAACGCGCTCCACGTGCACCAGATCGCCCCCGTACGCGACAGATACCGGCAGAATCACGTGATGCTCTTCGCTCGTCGTCGAGAAGTTGGTGATGACGGACTTGCCAAGCGTCGCGTTCGGGACGATGACCACGTCGTTTGAGACGGTCTCTATCGTGGTGTTGCGCCAGGTGACGTCTCGGACGCGACCTTCCTGACCCGACTCGAGCCGAACGAATTCGCCGGG
>JAOUET010000116.1 GCA_029858605.1 Coriobacteriia bacterium
CAGATCAAGCAGTCCATCGCTCCCAGGACAGCGGTCATCAACTCGACGTATCACCACCTGAAGGAGCGCCTGCTGACACCCGAGATCGCGGGTGCCGCGGCCACGGTCTTCGTGCTCTACCTCGTGACCTACGTGACCGGCGGACTCGTCGGCGCCGCATACGGATACGGGGCGGCCGAGTCATTCTTCGAGTCGATCTCGGCGGCGGCGAACGTAGGACTGAGCACGGGCATCACGAACGCGACGATGCCGCTCGGATTGAAGATATGCTACATGCTCGAGATGTGGGCTGGTCGCCTGGAATTCGTCGCAGTCTTCGCTTTGGTGGCGCAGATCGTGATCGCACTGCGTGCTCCGCGCAGGAGGATAGTCTCGTGAGCGACCGAGCTAGCATACGGGTTCGTCTTGTCGCGTCCACCGCAGTCGTATTTGCGCTGACCGTCGCGTGGGCGCTGAGCGATGTGCCGTCTTGCCTGGCCGAAGCAGCGCCTCTCACACCTGCGGAGGTCGTGGAGAGGGGTCGTGAGCTGGATGGCACTCAGATCGACGTGACCGGAGAAGTTCTTGGCGAGGACCTGTACGCGGGGAAAGCTCACCGCTGGGTCAACGTGGCGGGCGGCGGGACCGCAGTCGGTCTTTGGGTCGAGCAAGGTCTCGTGGAGCAGATCGAGCACTTCGGCAAGTACGGAGTGCAGGGAGACACCCTGACAGTCAGAGGCACTCTCAACGTGGCCTGCACGCAGCATGGCGGCGAGTTCGACGTGCACGTTTCCGAAGTCACGTCTCTGGAGCCGGGCGAGGTGCGCGAGCAGGGCGTCTCGTGGTGGAAGCTCGGCGTTGGTCTTGCCGGCATCGCCATCGGTTTCGTGGAGTACCGGTTCTACCGGCGTCGGCGGGAACGCCTGCGGCCATAGCCCTCGGTGGCTCCGGTGACGGCGGCCCGAAGGCGTCCACTTCCTGGATGCGCGATCGAAAGGATGCGGCGAGATGACTTGGCGCGGCTTCGGCTCCGATAATCACGCGGGCGTGCACCCGCGCGTTCTCGACGCGATCGCGGCTGCCAATGATGGTCATGCGATCGGCTACGGTGATGACCCGTGGACGGAGCGGGCGACTGAGCTGATTCGAGAGCACCTCGGCCCCAGTGACGTCGCATTCACATTCAACGGCACGGGGGCCAACTGCGTGGCGTTTGCGGCCGTGTGTCGTAGCTGGGAGAGCGTCGTGTGCCCGGAGAGCGCCCACATCAACGAGGACGAGTGTGGTGCGCCCGAGCGCGTCGGGGGCGTGAAGCTCGTTCCGGTGCACACTCCGGACGGCAAGTTGACCCCGGACATGGTGCGCCCGCAACTGCGCGGGTTCGACTTCGAGCACCATTCGCAGCCGCGGGTCATCTCCGTCTCGAACGTAAGCGAGCTCGGAACTGTCTACACTGCCGAAGAGATCAAAGCGCTCGCCGATCTCGCTCACGAGAACGGGATGCTCCTGCATGTGGACGGTGCGCGGCTGGCGAACGCGGCTGCTTCGCTGGGCTGTTCGCTTCGCGACATCACCGCCGACGCGGGCGTGGACGTGCTTTCCTTCGGGGGGACGAAGAACGGGATGCTGGCCGGCGAAGCCGTGGTGCTCTTCGGCGATGCGCGTACGGACGATCTCAAGTACGTGCGAAAGCAGTCGGCGCAGCTTGCGAGCAAGATGCGGTTCATCGCAGCTCAGTTCACCGCCATGCTCGAGGACGGCTTGTGGCTAGAGCTCGCATCCCACGCGAACGCGATGGCGCGACGACTTGCCGAAGGAGTCGGCTCGATGGGCATCCGCGTCGCCTATCCCGTGGAGGCGAACGAGGTATTCGCCGACCTGCCCGACGAATGGGTTCCGGCGCTCGAGGAGCGATTCCGCTTCTACACGTGGGGGCAAGGCCACGATCCGGGCATGTCGGTCGTGCGGTGGGTGACATCCTGGGACACACGGGAGGAGGATGTCGACGCGCTGCTCAAAGACGTACGGGAACGGGCCGGTTCGGCCGGGACCTAGTGCCTACTCGGCCCGCACCCTGTAGACCGAGCCGTTGAAGTCGACGACGTAGAGCTCGCCAGCGTCGTCCTCACCGAAGCTCGATATGAGCATCTTGGTGTCTGCCAGCTCGCGTGTCTCGATGCCGTCGGCCGTTCGCTGCAAGCCCCAGATGCGTCCGACCTCGAAGTCGCCGTAGAGGTAGGTGCCGAAGAGGTTGGGCTCTCCCGAGCCGCGGTACACGTAGCCGCCCGTGACGGACTGTCCGGCACCGTGGTCGTACTCGACGACGGGCGCGGTGTATCGCGCGCCATTCTCTGGCTTGGACGCGCCCGGCGGGTACGGGTGCGTGGCTTCGAGCACGTTCCAGCCGTAGTTCTCGCCACCCGCGCTCGACGCAGGCTCAAAGTCGATCTCCTCCCACTCGTTCTGACCCACGTCACCGATCCACATATCGCCGGTCTCTCGGTCGAACGAGAAACGCCAGGGGTTGCGCAGTCCCCACGCCCAGATTTCCGGCCTGCGTGCACCGTCCGTGCTCGCCTGCGGCGTGCCGGAGGCAAAAGGGTTGTCGGCAGGGACACCGTACGGCGTGCCTGCCGACCGGGACCTCACGTCGATTCGCAGGAGCTTGCCGAGGAGCGCGCCCAGCTTCTGCCCGTTGCCCTCAGGGTCGCCGCCGGATCCGCCGTCGCCTGTGCCGATGTAGAGGTAGCCGTCCGGGCCGAAGGCGACCATGCCGCCGTTGTGATTCGCGTACGGTTGCACGATGCGGAGCAGGACCTCTTCGGAATCCGCCCTCGCGGCATCGCCGGTCGCCGTCATTCTGGACACGACCGTGTTGCCGCCTAGGTCGGTGTAGTCGACGTAGAGTTCACCCGACTCCTCGAAGTCGGGTGCGAACGCCAGACCGAGCAGCCCGCGCTCACTTTCGGTGCTCACCTTGGCGCTGAGATCGAGGAAAGGGTCGGCGAGACGCTTCTGGTCGCGGAGGATCCACACGCGACCCCCCTTCTCGACGACGAACAGGCGACCGGAGCCATCCCCCGCTCCCGTGAGGAAGAGCGGTTGATCGAAGCCGTCCGCGACGGGTTCGAAGTTCAGCGTGATCTGAGAGAGCGGCGCCGGTTCGGGGCGGACGGCGTCTGTCGGCGTGGACGTCGTCGATGTAGTCGGCGTGGGCTCGACGACCACGGGTCCACTGGAGCGGCAGCTCGCGACCGCGAACACCGACACCAGAGCAAGGCAACAGAGCGTGACTCTCGAGCGGTCCATCAGGGCTCCCCAGGCTTCGAAGGGTATGTACCTCACGTCGCGTTTCGGCATGCAATGCGCTGGTGCTTTGAACGGCAGGATAGTAGTGGCGACCGATTCTCAGGGAGACGGCGATGGGTGACATCTGCAAGCTTCGGGCATCGATCGGCATCGACGCGATCTGCGACAAGGACGCCTGTGTCTACTGGCGCGTGGCCGAGCACCTAGACATCGATGCCTCCGTACCGGGCTGCGCGATCGAGTACTTCGAACTTCTGGGCGACTCGGGGTCCGGGGTGGCCGAGTGGCTCCTGAGCGTCAAGGAGCGCGTCGAACGGGAATCCGCAGCGCTTCAGGCGCGGGATGTCGGTTGCGAGGAACAAAGGTAGGCGAGGTTCGGGATGCGCTTCCCCTCTCTTCGAACGCGCGACCTAGAGGGACGCGATCGAATCCTGCCCGAGGACTTGCCGTCTGGACGCCGGGTGATACTCATGGCGTTTCAGCGATGGCACCAGCTGACCGTCGACGAGTGGAATCGTGTTCTGGATGGGGTGAGGCAGTCCCACTCGGATCTCTCCGTCTGGGAAGTCCCGACGCTCTCGCGAGCCTACACTCCCGGACGTCGCTTCATCGACGGAGGGATGCGTGCGGGAATTCCCGACGTTCAGGTTCGCGAGCACACGCTAACCGCGTATGCGGATCTCCGCAAGCTCGCACGGAAGCTCGACATCCCGGACTTCGAGGCGATCCAGGTGTTCCTTCTCGATGCCGAGGGTGAGATCTTGTGGCGCACCGAGGGACGGGTGAGCGACGAGTCCATCGACGAGTTGCAGCGAGTCCTCGCATCGACCGATACGGCCGGAGCGCTGTCCGACTCGAGCGGTTCCTAGCCCCGTCGGCCAGCGATGTCGGGCGCGGCATCCTCTTCGGCAGACTGAGCCGGCAGCATTCCGGGGCGAGCGACGAGCAGCAGTCCCCACGCAGTGAGCACCAACGCGCCTCCCAACACCGCCCTCGCCGGCCCGATCACCTCTCCGAGCGGTCCGAAGACGAGCGAGGAGAGCGGCATCAAGCCCATGAAGGACATGACGAACAGCGCCATTACGCGTCCGCGCAGTTCCGGTGGAGCGGCTGCCTGGATGCTCGTGTTGGTGAGCGAGTTGACCGCCAGCAGTCCGGCTCCGGCAAGTACCGAAAGGGCGATGCTGATCACGAACGTCCTCGACAGAGAGAACGCGATGAGGATGATGCCGAAAGCCACGAGCGCGAACGGGATCATGCGCTCGCGACGCACCGACTTCGGCAGGCTGGCCACTACGAGAGCGCCTATCAGGGCGCCGAAACCGTTCGCGGCCATCAGGTAGGAGACCTCCAACGCGCCACCGCCTAGGGCTTTATCAGTGACGGCGGGAAGCAGCATCAGCAGCGGCATGCCGAAGACGGTCATGATCGCCGTGCTTACTATCAGGACACCGACGAGCCGGTTGCTGCGCGCGTATCTGAGCCCTGCGGTGAGCGTCTTCCAAGTGCCTCCACTCTCGCGACGCGCCGAAAGCGTCTCAGTCTGTGCGTGGGCGAGCCTGATCGCAGCGAGGGCGGCGATCACGAACAGGAAGCTCGCCGAGTTCGCATAGAAGACTTCGGCCATGCCACTGCCGAGCAGGAGAAGGGCGCTCGCCACGAGGGGGCCGAGAAGCCGGGCTGTCTGGAACTGCGCGGAGTTGAGGGCTATCCCGTTGAGTAGATGATCGCGCGGCACGAGGTCGGGCACCATGGCCTGCCACGCGGGAAAGGTGAGCGCCGCCGCCACTCCCGCGACAAGGCCCAGCACGGCCACGTATACGAGCGACAGCACGGGATTGTCCGAAGAGAGCCGTCCCGTCGCATACAGTACGCCGAGCGCGAGGGCCTGGAACATCAACACCACCTGGGCGACCATCAGCAGGCGTCTCCGATCGATGCGGTCGGCCAGTGCTCCGCCCGGTAGTGCTAGAAACAACACCGGCAAACCGGCGACGAAGTTCACCAGCCCCAGGTCGAGCTCGGAGCTTCGAAACGAGTACACGACAACCGCCAGGGCGTAGTTCTGCATCCACGAGCCGGTGTTTGAAAGAAGCGAACCGACCCAGAACAGGCGGTAGTCGCGAAAGCGGAAGGAGGCGAACGTGCCTTGGCGGATGAGGCGACCCGGCGGAGCCTCGACATCGGCTTCGCGTGTCTCGAGTGCCTCGATCCGGTCCTTGGCCGACCTGTCTTCGATGTCGTTTGAGGGTCGCATCATGCAAGTCTAGTCTGCTCGCGGTATCCTGCGGAAGTCGCCGCCGGGTATAGCTTCGACCGGCACGTGCGTCGTTTCGAATCGCCCGCAAGCCGAAGGGAAAGACATGCGCGGGACCGGCGTCATCGTCAACGTGCTCGCCGTGCTGGTTGGCACCGGTGTCGGGTTGGTCTTCGGCCGTCTCATAACAGAGCGCTTTCGTGCGATAGCGTTCACCGCCGTAGGGCTTTCGGTCATCGTGATCGGTGCGGCGATGAGCATCGGTGGCCTCTCGGACATGGGCGCCAGCGAACTCGGTGACTACGCCGCCCTGGTGCTTGTGGGAGCACTTCTCCTCGGCTCGCTGTCCGGCGAGGCGCTCGGGATCGAGCACCATCTCGACCGTTTCGGTCACCGGCTCCAGCAACTCGCCGCGCGAACTCCCGCGCTCGCGCCCGGCAGGGCGGATCAGCCCGGCGAGAAGGGGCACACGCTGGTCGAGGGCTTCGTGACGGCTTCGCTGCTCTTCTGTGTG
>JAOUET010000117.1 GCA_029858605.1 Coriobacteriia bacterium
CCTGCTTCCTCGAGAACGCCGGGATCCTGCACCAGGTCGCCGGCTGCGCCGAAGAACGCGCTGCGTCCCTCACACAGCACGAGCGCCCGGTCCGCAAGCGCCAGCACGTCCTCGATGTCGTGCGACACGATCGCTATACCGGTGTCCTGTCGCATCCGCTCGATGGCGGCTACGACGGTCGCGCGCCCCGCAGCATCGAGGCCGGCCAGTGGCTCGTCCAGCAGCAGATATCGCGGCCTGAGCGCCAACACACCCGCGAGAGCGGCTCGGCGTGCCTCGCCCCCGGAAAGCGTGAAAGGCGAACGCGTGCCGAACTGGACGGGGTCGAGCCCGACGGCGAGCATAGCGCCGCGCGCCGCCTCCTCTGCCTCCTCTGCGGAAGCTCCCTGGTTCCGAGGCCCGAAGGCCACGTCGGCAAGAATCGTTTCGGCGAACAGTTGTGTCTCCGGTGATTGGAATACAAGACCGACGCCGCCCTTCATGCCCGCGACGACGCCCGTCACCGTCTCGCCCTCGAGCTTCACCGAACCCGTTTGCGGCGCCATCAGACCAGCCGCGATCCGAAGAAGCGTCGACTTTCCCGAGCCGGTCGGGCCGGCGACGAGCGTGAGGGCGTTCCCGGGTTCCAACCACAGGTCTACGTCGGCGAGCGCCGTCTGGGCGAACGGCGTCCCTTCGGCGTACGTGTAGGACACGCCCGTCAGCTCGAGGGCCACAGCGCGTTCACCACCCTCGCGACATCCAGGGCAGTCGCCGGTACGTCAACTCCCGACTCGCGCAGCGACTGCGCGAGCACGCCGATGGCGGGCTGCGTGAGACCGTACTCGGCGAGCAGTGCCGCGTTGCCCAGCAGCTCTTCGGGTGTGCCGTCGAAGACTATGCGCCCCCGCCGCATCACGACCACGCGATCCGCCTGTGCGGCGTCGCTAAGATCGTGCGTGACGTGAACGATGCACCGTCCGCGTTCGCGTAGCCTGTGCAGCACGCCGAGGACGTCGGCCCGCCCCTGCGGATCGAGCATGGCAGTCGGTTCGTCGAGCACGAGATAGTCGGGTTCCATCGCGAGCGCGCCCGCGATGGCGAGCCGCTGCTTCTGTCCGCCGGAGAGTTGGTGCGGCTCGCGACGCTCGAAACCTTCGAGCCCGACCGCCTGCAGAGCAGATGTCACCCGCCTCCGCAGCTCGTCCCTCGGAACGCCCAGGTTCTCGGGACCGAAGGCTACGTCCTCCTCGACGAATGTAGCGACGATCTGGTTGTCGGGGTTCTGGAAGACCATGCCCACCCTTCGGCGAATCTCCCATACATCCGCCTCAGCCGAAGTGGTGAACCCGTCCACGGTCACCTCACCCGCACCCGGCGCGAGAAGTCCGTTGATCAGGCGAACCAGCGTGGACTTGCCCGATCCGTTCTCGCCGAGGACGACCACGTACTCGCCCTCGGACAGCGTGAGGTCGACGTCATCGAGCGCCTGGATCCCACCCGAAGGGGTCGGGTAGCTGAACGACACACCGTCGAAGCGAATCATCCTCGTGCGCTTCCCCTCGCAGTCCGGCCTCACAGACGAAGAGGGCCCCGCCATTCTGCGCGAGGCCCTCCGGTTCGCTCATGCGCTTGCGACCCGAACGGGGTCGCGTGCACGTGTCTAGTCCACCAGCTCGAGAATGACCATCGGCGCGGCATCGCCCTTGCGGGGACCGAGCTTCAGAATCCTCGTATAGCCGCCGTCGCGACCTTCGCAGCGGGACGCGATCTCGTCGAATACCTTGTCGACAAGCTCGCGATCGCCGAGTTCGGCCAGAGCCAGACGGCGAGAGTGGACGTCGCCGCGCTTGCCCCACGATATGATCTGGTCGACGAGCGGGCGGACCTCCTTGGCCTTGGCCTCGGTGGTCTTTATGCGCTCGTTCGTGAACAAGGCGGTCGCCAGGTTTCGCAGCATAGCCTTCCGATGCGAGGCATCGGTGCCCAGCTTCCGCCCCTTCTTGAGATGTCTCATGTCTGCGGTTCTCCCACTAGCCCTTGAGCCCGAAGCCCATTTGCTGAAGCTTGTCCTTCACTTCTTCGATGGACTTGGCTCCGAAGTTCCTTATGTTCAGGAGATCGGCCTCCGTACACTCGACGAGTTGGCCGACCGTGTTGATGCCCTGCCTCTTGAGGCAGTTGTACGAGCGCACGGAAAGATCTAGATCGTCGATGGAGGTATCGAGAACAGTGTCCTGCTCCTCGACGACGGCCGTGAAGATGCCCTCTTCGGGCAAAGGCGCGACCGCCTGCTCGGCGAATACCATCATGTGCTCGTTGATGATCCGACCGGCACGCGCGACTGCGTCGCCCGGGTCGATCGCCCCACTCGTCTCGACCTCGAGAGTGAGCTTGTCGTAGTCGGTGCGCTGACCGACTCGAGTGTCCTCGACCACGTACGTGCATCGCACGACGGGACCGAACAGAGAGTCGATCGTGATCACACCGATGGGATCCTCGGGTCTCTTGTTGCGATCGGCCGAAACGTAGCCGCGTCCGATGCCGATTCGAATCGCCATCTCCAGCTTGGCGCCCTTGTTGAGGGTCGCAATCGGCTGCTCGGGATTCACCAGTTCGAACTCGGCCGGGACATCCAGGTCGGCACCGGTCACGACACCCGGTCCCTTGGTCGAGAGCGTTGCCACGGCATCGGCAACACCGATCTCGGTCTCGCGAAACACAAGACCTTTGACGTTGAGCACGACATCGGTTATGTCCTCGCGTACTCCCTCGATTGAGCTGAACTCGTGCTGCACTCCCTCTACGCGAATCGATGTCGCTGCCGCACCCTGAAGAGAGGAGAGCAGGACGCGACGCATGCAGTTGCCGAGCGTGTAGCCGAAGCCACGCTCGAGTGGCTCGATCGTGTACCGCCCGATACGCTCGTCGACCTCTTCGACGTTCACCTGCGGTCTCATGAACTCCGTCATCTAGGCAAGCCTCCTTGGCCTATCCGTTGCCCTGCGTCCTACTTGGAGTACAACTCGATGATGAGTTGCTCGCGGACGGGCGCATCGATCTGGTTGCGCTCAGGCAGGGACAGCACCTTGCCGGACAGTTTCTCGATGTCCACCTCGAGCCAGCCAGGAACCTCAATCTTCTCGGATGAAATGAGCGAGGTCTTGATTACAAGCAGGTCCTTCGCCTTGTCCGCCACCGCCACAGTGTCGCCGGCGCGAACCCGGTAGGACGGTATGTTCACGCGACGTCCGTTGACTGTTATGTGCCCGTGGCGCACGACCTGGCGCCCCTCGTCTCGGGACTTCGCAAAGCCCAGACGATAGACCACATTGTCGAGACGGCTCTCGAGCAGACGAAGCAGGTTCTCGCCCGTGATGCCCTGCTGACGGTTGGCAACCTCGTAGCAGTTGCGGAACTGCTTCTCGAGCAGTCCGTAGAGCCTCTTCGTCTTCTGCTTCTCGCGAAGCTGCCCGCGATACTCCGAGTCGCGCGGGCGCCTCTTGCCGGCTTGACCCGGAGGGTAGGGCCGCCGCTCTACACCGCACTTGTCGGTGTAGCAGCGATCGCCTTTCAGAAACAGCTTCGTACCTTCGCGGCGGCACAGACGACAGTCCGCCCCCGTGTAGCGTGCCATTTATGCAGACCTCCCGGTTCTACACGCGACGGCGCTTGCGCGGCCGGCAGCCGTTGTGCGGGACAGGAGTGCGGTCCTGAATGCTCGTGATCTCGAGACCCGCAGCCTGCAGAGAGCGGATCGCGGTCTCGCGACCCGACCCCGGACCCTTGACGAATACGGCCACCTTGCGCATGCCATGCTCCTGGGCCATCTTGGCTGCGGACTCTGCGGCCATCTGCGCGGCGAACGGTGTGGACTTGCGGGAACCCTTGAAGCCTACCGTTCCTGCCGACTGCCAGGATACGACGTTGCCCTGCGTGTCGGTGATGGTGATGATCGTGTTGTTGAAAGTGCTCTTGATATGCGCCTGACCCACGGTGATATTCTTGCGCTCGCTTCGGCGCACCCGGGTCTTTGCATTCTTCTTCTTGGCTGCCATGCGCTACTTGCCCTTCTTCTTCGCGCCGATTTGGCGTCGCGGACCTTTGCGCGTACGCGCGTTGGTGTGCGTACGCTGGCCGCGGACCGGCAGTCCACGACGATGGCGCAAACCGCGATAGCAGCCGATTTCCATCAGGCGCTTTATGTTCTGACCGACCTCTCGACGGAGATCGCCCTCGACCTGCAGGTTGCGATCGATGAACTCGCGCAGGCGAACGACTTCCTCCTCGGTGAGGTTGCGTACGCGCGTGTCGGGGTCGATGCCCGTCTCACGCAATATCTTCTGGCTGCTCGCTTGACCGACACCAAAGATGTAAGTCAGACCGATCTCGACGCGCTTCTCGCGCGGCAGGTCTACGCCTGCGATTCGAGCCATGCGGTCAGCTCCCTCCTACCTAGCCCTGCCGCTGCTTGTGACGAGGGTTCTCGCATATCACGAAAACACGCCCGTGGCGGCGTACGATCTTGCACTTGTCGCACATCTTCTTTACCGAAGGACGTACCTTCATCTTCTTCCTTTCGGCATGACACATTCAGAATCTATCTTCACACCCAGCCGCAGGCGTGTGTTTTCACAAAACGGCCGACGGGCCGACACGCCACCGGGCGTGTCCACGGCACCTCCGCCGGTCATCCTACTTGTATCTATAGGTGATGCGGCCTCGTGTCAGGTCGTAGGGCGAGAGTTCCACGACGACCCTGTCACCAGGGAGAATACGGATGTAGTGCATCCGCATCTTGCCCGAGATGTGAGCTAGTACCTTGTGACCGTTCTCCAACTCAACGCGAAACATCGCGTTGGGCAGGGGTTCGACCACCGTACCCTCCATCTCTATGGCATCTTCGCGCTTGCTCAAACCCCGCTCGTCTCCTATCGCCGACCAAGCCGCAAATGGACAGTATACCTATGCCCCTACGCCACGTCCAGGCATTTACGTGCGAAAACATGGCGGATGCGCACTTTCCTTCGGCAGCCCCGATCGGTGGATCCGCTCACTCGACCGTCAGTATCGTCGGCCCGTTCTCGCGGATGGCCACCGTGTGCTCGAAATGCGCCGAAATCGAGCCGTCCTGCGTGACGACGGTCCACCCGTCTTCGAGCGAGCGAACCGCGTGTCCGCCAGCGTTGATCATCGGCTCGATCGCGAAGACCATGCCCGGCTTCAGGGCCGGTCCCTTCCCTGCCGGGCCGAAGTTCGGGATCTGCGGCTCCTCATGCATCTCCCGTCCGATCCCGTGTCCGACGTACTCGCGCACGACCGAGAAGCCCGCTCCTTCGG
Source organism: Coriobacteriia bacterium (assembly GCA_029858605.1). GTDB lineage: Bacteria > Actinomycetota > Coriobacteriia > Anaerosomatales > JAENZW01 > JAENZW01. Next base: position 5,320 of record JAOUET010000117.1, read on the forward strand.
CAACCGTCTGTACCGCGTGCGAGATGTCGGACAACCTCATGTCCTCGAAGCACTTCGCAATCGCCGCCACGAGGCACTCCGCCGTCACGTCGAGCAGCCTTCTCGTCTCGTCGGATATCTTGCCCACCGCGAACGTCATGGCGCTGTCCCCGTAGTACCCGTCGACGATCGCACCCACATCGACCGACAAGACATCGCCTTCGCGGAGACGGCGGCGGCGAGTCGGTATACCGTGCACTACCTCGCTGTTGAGCGAGGCGCAGATCGTGGCCGGGAAGCCATGGTACCCCTTGAAGGCCGGTTGAGCTCCCTCTTCTGAGATCACAGCTTCGGCGACCTCGTCGAGTTCGGCCGTGCTGACTCCCGGGCGCACCGCCTCTCCGACGAGACGAAGAGTCCGGGCGGTGACTCGCCCGGCCTCTCTCATGATCTCGATCTCTGAGGGTGACTTGCGGATGATCACCTGACGTCGCTACTTCTCGAGAACGGCCTTGACGTCGGCGAACACGTCGTCCACCTGACGGTCCCCATCGATCGCGCGCAGGAGGCCCCCGCGGGTGTAGTAGTCCACAAGCGGCGCGGTGGAACGATCGTACACCGAGAGACGATTGCGCACTGTCTCCTCGGTGTCGTCGTCTCGCTGGTACAGCTCCCCGCCACAAGCGCTACATGAGTCGACATCGCCGTCCCTGAGCACGTTGAAGATCTTGCCACAGGCCCTGCACGTTCGTCGTGATG
>JAOUET010000118.1 GCA_029858605.1 Coriobacteriia bacterium
CCTCTGACGTGCGCTTACGCAACGACATCTTCATCGATTCGCGGAACACCGCCGGTGCGGAGAACGGCGACATCGTCGTCGTGCGCCTCACGATGTACCCGTCGCGTCACGCGGCGGCGCAGGGGGTGGTCGAGGAGGTTCTCGGCAAGGAAGGGGACCCCGGACTCGACATCGAGATCGTCATCCGTTCCCACGGGTTGCGCACCGAGTTCCCTGACCCGGTCGAGCGGGAGGCCGAGACGATCGCGCTCGACGTACAAGAGGCTCTCCGGGAGCGGGAGCGCGATGACATCCGCGACTGGTTCACCATCACTATCGACCCTGTCGATGCGCGCGACTTCGACGACGCCATCAGCGTCGAGCGTGCGGACGGCCTCGTGCGGCTCGGCGTGCACATCGCCGACGTGTCTCACTACGTGCCGTGGGACAGCGAGATCGATCGCGAAGCACGCCGCCGTGCAACGAGCGTCTACCTGGTCGATCGGGTGCTGCCGATGCTGCCCGAAGAGCTCTCGAACGAGATCTGCTCGCTCAACCCGGGCGAAGACCGGCTGTCCTTCAGCGTCGTCATGGATCTTTCCGATGACGGTGTCGTCGAGTCGGCGCGGCTCTTCCCGAGTGTCATGCGTTCGGATCGGCGCTTCAACTACGACGAGGTCCAGCGAATGCTCGACGGCGCGCAGCCGTTCCCGGATCCGGATAGCGAGCGTCTGCTGCGGGAATTCGCGCGAATAGCCGAAGCGATCGGGAAGCGACGCGTCGCGCGCGGCGGGCTCGATTTCGAGACGGTCGAGGCAAAGGTGCGGCTCGATGCGGACAGCAAGCCGATCGAGGTCGTGCTTCGCGAGCGCACGCAGGCGACCAACATGATCGAAGAGGCGATGATACTCGCCAACGAGGTCGTCGCCGACCACATGACGCGCGCGAAGGCGCCCATGGTCTACCGGATCCACGAGGATCCCGACCCCGATGCGCTATCTCAGATCGCAGGCATCTTGAAGGAGTTCGACTACCCGATGCAAGACGTGCACGGGGCGACCCCGCAGACGTTTCAGCGCATCATCGCGTTCGCTCACACGCGCCCCGAGAAGCGGCTCCTCAACTCGCTGCTTCTGCGAGCGATGGAGCGGGCGAGATACGTGCACTATCTTGCGCCCCACTTCGGCTTGGCGAGCGAGGCGTACTGCCACTTCACCTCGCCGATTCGGCGGTACCCGGATCTGCTGGTGCACAGGCTGCTTCGTGCCCAACTCCTCGGCGGACTGGAGGAGGAGCCGACGGCGTCGATGGCCGAAGAGCTCGAGTGGCTCTCGGAACACTGCTCCACGATGGAACGGGAGGCGGAAGCCGCCGAAGACGACTCTGTCCGCATCAAGTTGTGCGAGTTGATGGCCGCGCACGTCGGCGAGGATTTCGACGGGCTGATCACCGGCGTGCACTCGTTCGGGCTGTTCGTGCAACTCGACAACACGGCCGAAGGACTCGTTCACGTCGAGGCGATGGCCGACGACTACTACCGGCTGGATGCGGAGCGCTTCGTGCTTTGGGGCGAGGCGACCGGCAAGCGCTACAGGCTGGGAGAGCGGGTGCGCGTGCGCATCACGAACGTGAGCGTGGCCGAGGGGCGCATCGACTTCGAGATGGCCTAGGCCTGCCTGCAAACAGCGAGCGGCTAGGGGGTCGACTCTGTCGGGGCCGTGTCGCTTCGGCTCGACTTCTGCGAAGCCGGGAGGAACTCTTCGGCCACTTCACCGGCCTTGAAGATGGCGACCTTGGTCATGGCGGGACCGATCACCTGGTAGACGAACGTCGTCGCGGCGATGACGTTCACGGCAAGCAGGCCGATCTCCGCTCCTGCATCTCCGTAGGCGACGAACGTGTGCGACGCGTCTATCGCCAGACCGATGGCCACACCTGCCTGCGAGAGGAGCCCGAGACCCAGGTAGCGTTTCACGACCTCAGGCGCGTTGGAGACGCGCGCTCCCGTCCAGGCGCCCGCCGTCTTACCCACGACGCGCATGACGAGGTACGTGATGCCGAGCAGGCCTATGCTAGGCAGCAGAGCTACGTTGACGCGCGCTCCGACGAGCACGAAGAAGAGCACCATCACGGGTGGGTTGAATGCGCCGGTGAGCTCGAAGGCGGAGCGGTTCTCGCGCGACAGGTTCACGAGCGTGAAGCCCATCGCCATGCTCGTCAGGATGAGCGAGAGATTGTAGCGATCCGCCAGGCCGGCGCACAGCACGATCATGCCGAGAAGGATGATGAGCCGCTGTCCCGAGTCACGCACCCATCGCAGCGCGTAGTGCAGGGCCAAGCCGCCGATCATGCCGAGCAGGATCGAGCCCCCGATCTCGGCGATCGGTCGGCCGATCGCAGGCGCCCACTGCAACCCCTCCGATCCGAGCATCGCCTTCGTGATCGAGGACGCGAAGGCGTAGATGATGAGCGCTGCCGCGTCGTCGAGGCCGACCACGCCGAACAGTGTAGTCGTGAGAGGTCCACGCGAGCGGTACTGCCAAAGTACGTCGACCGTCGCCGCAGGCGCCGTGGCCGATGCCAGCGCACCGAACACTATCGCCAGCGGGAGGTTGCGCGTGACCAGGTATACGGTTGCCAGCACCAGGAGGAACGCGCTTGAGGCCTCGAACAGCGTTATGACCGTGATGCTCTTGCCGAGCTCGCGCAGGTCTCGGAGCTGGAGTTCCCCTCCGATGGTGAAGCCGATCAGCGCGAGCGCGAACAGCGACACGATGTTGAGCGCTTCGACGACTCCCTCGCTGATGAGGTGGAACCCCGAGGCGCCGAGCACCACCCCAACCAGGATGTAGCCCACGACCCACGGGATGTGTATGCGATCGCTGAAGCGTGCCCCGAGGAAGCCCAGTACGCCGATGATCCCGACTATGAGAAGGGTGCTTATTGCCAACGGGAGCTAGATCGCCTCCCGGTCTTCCATGAGCTTGCTGCAGACATCGGTCCGATTGATCACGCCTACGAGTTTCTCGTCGCGCACGACCGGCAACGTCTTGAGTCTCTCCATCAGCATGGTCTCGGACACCGTGCTGAGGTTGATGTCCTCAGTCACAGTGACAGGCCGCTCGGTCATGTAGTCGCCCACGGACAGCTCTCTTGCCTGTCCCATCTTGCGGGCTATCTCGCCGAAGTCGCTCAAGAATATGCCGGACATGTCCCGGCTGCGGGGCATGATTGCCCCGATGACGTCGGCCTCGGACAGGAACCCGATGACCTGCTGCTTGTCGTTGACGACCGGCAGACCCGTCACGCGCGTCATGGAGAAGATACGGACGGCTTCCTGCAGACTCATGTCGGTCGTCAGCGCGGTGAGATCACGGACCATCACGTCTCGAACTCGCTGATCAGGCAAGTGGCTTCACCTCGGTTCGCTCGATACAGGCTTCGATGTCCTCGCGCGAGGCGAACTGTCCGGTAGGGGATGCGGCTGCGGCAATCGTCGCCGCCACCCCTCTTCGGCCGATTTCCGATACGGCCCCGCCCGCGATCGCACTATCGATCATGCCGGCGATGAGGGCATCGTCGAGGCGTATTCGGCCGAGCAGCTCGCACGCCGGAACCTGTATCGAGTAGGCTTCCTCCCCGGACACGAGAAGGACCTCGCTGCCCGCATTCACGACTGCCAGCTGGGTGTCTCGAGCCAGCTCGCGTACGAGCGAGACCCGGCCCTCGTGCTTTCGGACGTCGTACTCGTTGTACTTCTCGACCGAGCGCAGGTCCGGCTCGGTGAGGAAGGGCTTGGCGGGAAGCGCAGCGGCAAGCACGCGTCTGCGGACGTTGAGAGCGACCCGCACGCCCTGGTGGACTGCGAGCCGTACGAGTTCGGCGCAGAATGAGGGCTCGGCGCCCGGAGGCAGGCTGCCGGCGATGATCACCATCTCAGCTGAGTCCAGCAGGCGCTCGTAGGTGCGGCGCAACTGCTCGAGATCAGAGGGGGTCACGGATGGTCCGTCTTGGCGAACCTGGGTGACCGTGCCTGCCTCAGAATCGACGATCGCGTAGTTCGTGCGAGTCTTGCCCTCCAGCGGCGTGAACGATGTCGTGATCCCGACCTCGCGAAGCACGTCCTGGACCATCCGTCCGGGACCGTTGCCCGCGAATCCCATCGCCACGACATCGTGCCCGAGCACGTTCAGCATCATCGCGACGTTGATGCCCTTGCCGCCGGGCTGGGTCATCACCTCGGAGGCGTTGTTGAACGTCCCGAGCTTGAACCCCGGAATCCTGAAGATCTTGTCGACGGACGGATTGAGCGTCACCGTCAGAATCAAGGTGATCCCCCCGAGCTAGGCTAATCGGAACGACCGCATCTCTCGGTACTATAGAACAACGTCCTGCCGAAGAGAGGGACGCGCAGCCTACATTGCCTCTTTCGCGGTGTCCTCGATTGCCTTGTCGATCTTGCGGCGAAGAGGATCCGGCAGTCCCGGGATGTCGATGTTGACGAATCCCCGCGTGATCATGGAGACGGCTTCGTCCTTCGGCAAGCCGCGCGACATAAGGTAGTGGATCTCCTCAGCGGCGATGGGGGAGATCGCAGCTTCGTGGGAGAGCTCGGCACCCGGCGCGCCTTCGCTGGCCAGGTCGGGAATCGCCCACTGCGTCGAGTTCTCCGACTGCACGATCCCGCGACAGTCGAGGTGCGCCTTGCATGAGTTGTTCTTGCCGACGAGGCGTCCGCGCGAGTAGACGATCGAGCTGTCGGCCGTAACGACGCGCGCCAGCGCTTCGGCACGCGTGTCCTTGCCGATGAGCTGCGTCTCGCTGCCCAGGTCGATGTGCGAGTCCGCCAGCCCGTAGACGATGGAGTTGAAGACCGCCGTGCTCCGATCGCCGAAGAGCTTGGCGATGGGGAAGGCTTGGATGGACTTCACGGGCTTCAAGAGGATGTAGTTGCTTACGAAGACGCCGTCTTCCTCGACGTGCGTGGCCGTGCGGGGGCGCACCGAGAAGTCCTTGTCCCAGTTGTGCACCATCGTGAAGGTGAGTTTCGCGCCCTTGCCGATGTAGAACTCCGATATGCCGGCGTGCATGCCCTCTTTGACGCCGGTGTGTATGTTGCAGCCGGTGATCACGTTCGCCTCGGCACCGTCCTCGACGATGATGACGTTGTGCACGTTCTGCGAGACGTTGCTTTCCGAGATGAACAGGCACGCTTGGATCGGCTTCTCGACTACGTGACCCGCCTTCACTCGTATGAAGTAGCCCTCGGTCTGGTGCAATGCAGCGAGCGCCGTGTACTTGTCCTTGCCTGGGTCGACTGCGCGCCACCAGTACTTCTCGAGCATCTCCTCCGGGTAGAGCTCGAGCGCCTCTTCGGTACTCATGATCTCGATAGCTCCGCCGAAGGCCTCACCCACCCGCTCATATATGGCCGAGCGGTCCATCTGGAAGAAGCTTGCCGAGCGCTTCTCCTCGTTGGCGGTGAAGCCGGAGAGTAGGACTGTCTCGCGAATCTGGCGATCGAGGGACTCGAGGGAGTCGATGCGGTCGTGCTCCGACACGATTCTGAAGCGCTCGATGTCGACGTCGGGGCCGAGAGCGGCGGGCCTCTCGACGGCCGCCTCGGCGGCAGTACGGATCTCGGCGAGGCGCTCTTCGGCGCGGCTCGTCAGCTCGGCTTCTGGCATATCGCACACTCCACACACTTGTCGTAGCCGTTCTCGGCTATCTCCTCGATCAGGTCTCGGGCGTTGCCTTGGCAGGCCAGTTGCCCGTTGTAGAGCACGTGGCCCACGTCGGCGTTCACGAATTCCAGGATGTGGCCGGTATGCGTGATGATGAGACCGGCGCGATTTCGGTCCGCGACGCGTTCGCCTTTGAGCAGTGAGTTGATGGCGCCGCCGACCACCGCTATGTTGTCGAGGTCGACACCGGACTCGGGCTCGTCGAAGAGTGCGAGTGCGGGCTGTTGCGCGAGCATCTGCGCCATCTCCGAGCGCTTGGCCTCGCCCCCGG
>JAOUET010000119.1 GCA_029858605.1 Coriobacteriia bacterium
CGTAAGACCGATGCGGTGATCGGTCACGCGGTCCTGCGGGAAGTTGTAGGTCCGAATCTTCTCGCTGCGATCGCCCGACCCTATCTGCCCGCGGCGCTGCGCGCCCAGTTCCGCCTGCTGCCGTTCCATCTCCACCTCGTAGAGGCGAGCCCGGAGAACCCGCATCGCCGCCTCCTTGTTCTGAAGCTGGGACTTCTGGTTCTGCGACTGCACGACGGTTCCCGTCGGCAGGTGCGTGATCCGAACCGCCGAGTCGGTCGTGTTCACCGACTGACCGCCGGGCCCGCTCGAGCGGTAGACATCCACGCGCAGATCACTCGCGTTGATCTCGATCTCTACGTCCTCGGCCTCGGGCAGTACCGCAACGGTCGCCGTCGAAGTGTGAATGCGTCCCTGGGACTCGGTTGCGGGAACTCGCTGCACCCGGTGCACGCCCGACTCGAACTTCATCTTCGAGTAGACCTTGTCACCGCGCACGCGGAAGGACACCTCCTTGAAGCCTCCGGCTTCGCTCTCGCTCGCGTCGATCTCCTCGACCTTCCACTTCTGGGACTCGGCGTAGCGGGTGTACATCCGGTACAGGTCGCCGGCGAAGATCGCCGCCTCGTCGCCGCCGGCTCCGGCGCGAATCTCGACGATGATGTCCTTCTCGTCGTTCGGGTCCCCCGTCAGCATCATCACGTTGAGCTCGTCTTCGAGCTCGGGGAGTCGCCCCTCGATGTCGTGAATCTCCTCGGAGGCCATTTCTTTGATCTCGGGGTCGCTCTCGCTTCGCAGCAGCTGTCTCGCCTGATCGAGCTCGTCGAGCATACCGAGGTATTCCCTGGCCTTCTCTGCGAGCGCGCTCTGCGCGCGGTGCTCCTTGGCGAGGCGCGCGTACTGCTTCTGGTCACCAAAGACTTCTGGGTCGCCGAGTCGGGCGGTCAGCTCATCGTAGCTACCGAGGATCTTCTTGAGTTTCTCACGCATGGTGTTCGCCGTTCCTTCGCATCAGATCGATCTGGCGTCCTCATGATGCCGAAGGTCGAGTCTCCGCTTCTTCGCGCGCGATCACGAGCTTCATTGCGGCCACCGCAACCTCGACCATGTCGTTCTCCGGCTCGCGTGTCGTCATGCGCTGCAGCTGCAGACCGGGCCAGAGCAGAGCCCGGACCACCGGGTTGTCGGGCGCCTTGCCCGCCCACTTGATGACCTCGTAGGCCAGTCCTGCGATGAACGGCAACAGAATGATCCGGATCAGAACCGCGGCCAGCGTGATGGCCCACCGGTGGTCGAGACCCATCGCCCCGAGAATCGCCTTCATCGGCACAAGCGAGTAGACCACAAGCGCGATGATCATGACCATCAGCAGGAACGAGGTCCCACAACGGACGTGCATGGTCTCGTAGCGCTGGATGGTCTCCGGCTCAAGCGGCAGGCCGTGTTCGTACGCGTGGATCGTCTTGTGCTCGGCACCGTGGTAGGCGAACACGCGCTGGATGTCCTTCACACGGCCGACGCCCCAGATGTAGGCGACGAACGCGAATACGCGCAGCAGGCCGTCCACGACGTTCCAAGCGAACGGTCTCACCGTCGCCGGTCCCACGAGCACGTTGGTCAGCAACGCCGGAGCGACGATGAAGATGAGTATTGCGAGCGCGAGCCCGAGGACCATCGTCGTGCCGATCTCGCGCGAAGAGAGGCGCTCGTCCTCCTGCAGACCACCCGCGTATTGGGCGGAGACGGCGAACGCCTGCATGGCGAGGACGATCGTCTCGTAGAAGGCGACAACACCCCGGATGACCGGCTTGCCGAGCCATGGGCGCTTCGACGCGGCGGTCTTGAGGTCGTGCTCTTCGAGGTGGATGTTGTCGTCGTCCTGGCGAACGGCTATTGCCCAGTTGTACTTGCCGCGCATCATCACTCCCTCGAGGACCGCTTGCCCCCCGATGTGAGTGTGCTGGATGCGCTCTTCGTTTCGGTCAGTCACGCTTCAGCGCCTTCGGATAGGGGTCGCCACACGTCATTTCGCCCTCGCGGCACGAACCGCGACGGCAAGCGGCGCCCGCGTCCAGGAACACGTAGGACGCAGTGGGCTCAACGAGATCGAGCATCCGCAGTGCCAGCTCGCGAATCTCCCACTGAGCGCGCTTGCAGCAGCGGATCTCGAAGAAGTGCAGTAGCTCGCGGATGTTCATCGTGACGACGATCTTGGTCTCCATAGCGTTCGGCAACACGTACCGTGCGTCCTCGGGTGCAACGCCGGCTCCTATGAGTTCACGGTACGCCAGGAAGGCGTCGGTGGTGGCTTGATCGAAGCGCTCCAGTGCTGCAGGGCTGCCGAGCAGTGCCGGTGGCACGATGAATGAGGGCTCGTCCGCATATGTGACGTAGCGCTGGGACTGCTGGTTGTAGCTTGCCATCCGATGACGGACGAGCTGATGGGTCAGCGCGCGCGACACCCCATCGACCGCGAACGTGTATGACGCGTGCTCCAGCGCCGAGAAGTGCCCGCTCGACAGAATCGTGCCGAGCACCTTGCGAACCGCCTCATCGGACATATGCTCCATCAGCTCGGCGGCACCGACGGGTGCGTAGCACAGGCGCGCAGCTGCCGCGACAGCTCGTTCCGGTTGGGGCGTGTGGTAGAGAAGACAGACGTTCATGCCCGTGGTGCAAACCTCTCTCCATACGGCCGGAATCCGAGCCGACAGAACGTCGAAACCGCAGGATACAGCGGGAGACGAGCTGTCACGCCTCCCGATTCTAACAGTGCCCCAGCGTGTTCGAACGGCTATTCGGCGGTCTCGATCGAGGAAGCCGCCTCTTCGGTCCCGGCTTCGTCAGCCGCCGGGATCTCGGGCTCGACGTCGACGCCCTCTTCGGTCGCGGTTGCGGAGACCTCTTCGGTCGCGGCTGCGGAAACCTCTTCGGTCGCGGCTGCATCAGCCTCGGCGTCGGACTTGGCCGTCTCGCGCTTCGTCGCCCGCTCGGCCTTCTCGGCCTCGACCGCTTCCGCGGCTTCCTTCGCGACGCGCGCCTCGCGGGCCGCAACGGCGGCCTCTTCGTGGGCCTTCTGACGCGCGTCGCGCTCGGCGCTCTCGCGCTCCAAGACAGCCGACGCGGCGCTGCCGAACTTGTCGGAGAATCGCTGCACGCGACCACCGGTGTCCACGAACTTCTGTTGACCGGTGTAGAACGGATGGCACTGGTTGCACAGTTCGATGTGCAGCTCAGGCTTCGTGGCGCGGGTCTTGAATGTGTTGCCGCATGAACAGACGACCGTCGCCTCGACGTAGTCTGGGTGGATTCGTTGCTTCAAGATGTGACACCTCCATGTCGGCCCTGGTTTCCGACCAGGCGCCTGAGGACAGCGGGCGAAAGAATAGCACGCGGAGCGCACCAGCGGCAACGCGTGCTCGTCCCGCGCTACACCTCGATCCCGTTCCCCTTGTCTTGCGCCTTCTTGGCCATGCGCACGAGGAACTCATGGTTCGACTCGGTCTGCCTGAGTCCCTTGATGAGCATATCCATGGCGCGCTCGGGATTGTCGATACCGTGAAGAACGCGTCGCACGCCCCATACGAACGGGGCCTCGGTCGGATCGAGCAGCAGCTCCTCCTTGCGGGTACCCGAAGTGATCACGTCGATAGCCGGGAAGATGCGCCGGTCGGCCATGGAGCGGTCCAGGCGGAGCTCCATGTTGCCGGTGCCCTTGAACTCTTCGAAGATGACCTCGTCCATCTTGCTGCCGGTATCGACAAGCGCGGTGGCCAGAATCGTCATCGAACCACCGTCCTCGATGTTTCGCGCAGCCCCAAAGAACTTCTTGGGGGGATAGAGCGCGGTGGAGTCCACGCCGCCCGAGAGAATTCTGCCCGACGCCGGCGTGGCCAAGTTGTACGCGCGCGCAAGACGCGTGATCGAGTCGAGCAGTATGACGACGTCCCGACCAGATTCGACGAGGCGCTTCGCGCGCTCCATGACGAGCTCGGAGACGGCCACGTGATTGTCGCTCGGCATGTCGAACGTGGAGGAGACCACCTCGCCATGGATCGAGCGCTCCATGTCCGTCACTTCCTCGGGCCGCTCGTCGACGAGCAAACACATGAGGTAGACGTCCGGATCGTTCGCGGTGATGGACGCCGCTATGTCCTTCAGAACGGTGGTCTTGCCGGCCTTGGGCGGCGAGACGATGAGACCGCGCTGGCCCTTGCCGATAGGGGCTACCAAGTCCATGACGCGCGAAGTGATGAAGTCCGCGCCGTGTTCCAGGCGCAGTCGCTCATCCGGGTAGACGGGCGTGAGGTCGGAGAACTTGGGCCGCCCACGGCTTGCTTCCGGATCGCGGTCGTTGACCGCGTCCACCCGCTGGAGCGCCGGATACTTCTCGTTGTCCTTTGGCGGCCGCACCTGCCCGCGTATGTGGTCGCCGCGCCGCAGCTCGTGACGCCGGATCGCCGACATCGAGACGTAGACGTCTCGGTCCCCGGGCAGATAGCCACTCGTTCGCAGGAACCCGTAGCCTTCCGGGAGGATGTCAAGGATACCGTTCACTTCGATGAAGCCCTCGGCTCTGACCTTGGCCTCGAGTACGGCGTCGATCAGCTCGTCCTTCTTCTTGAGCGCCTTGGTATCCAGACCGAGTTCGGTCGCTGCTTGCTTGAGCTCGGCAACCGTCTTGCCCTCTAGATCAGCGCGTGTGATAGACGGCTGCGGTTCTTGGTAGCTTCCGCTGCGGCGGCCTCGCTTACGGGGTCGTGGACTCATGAGTTCTTTACCTTCTCCCAGTCGGAAAGGAACGACTCGATGCCGCGGTCCGTGAGCGGGTGTTTCACGCACTGCTCGAGGATCTTGAAGGGGACGGTCGCGATGTCGACGCCCATGAGCGCCGCCTGCGTCACATGGTTGGCGCTGCGAATAGACGCGGCGATGACCTCTACGTCGTGTCCGAAGTCGTAGTTCGACACCGCCTGCACGACCTGGGCAAGCTGCGCGATGCCGTCCTCGCTGATGTCGTCGAAGCGGCCGACGAACGGGGAGACGTACGCCGCACCCGCCCGCGCCGCCAGAATCGCCTGCGGAACCGTGAAGCATAGCGTCATGTTCACGCGCACGTTCAGCTCGGCGAGGCGCTTGGTCGCTGCAAGGCCCTCTGGCATGGTCGGTACCTTGACGACCACCCTCGGATCGATGGCGGCGAGCCGCTCCCCTTCCGAGATGATCTCGTCTCGAACGAGCGACACGGTCTCGGCGGACACGGGCCCGTCGACGATCTCGCATATGCGCTTGATGTGTGCCGGAAACTCACTCAGCGTACCCCCCGCTCGCGCGTAGAGCGTTGGGTTGGTTGTCACGCCCGCGAGTATGCCCCAGCTGGCGGCCTCTTCGATTTCGGCGATGTCCGCCGTGTCCAGGAACAACTTCACTTTCTGTCGCTTCCTCCTTCGCCTGCGGCAATCCCTATTGCTTCGCGGGTGCCGCTTCGCCGGTCGCCTCGCTCATGATCCGTTCGAGAACCTCGGCGACGGTCCGGTCGAGCTGATGACTCAACACGACGGGGATGCCGTGCTCTCGCGCCAGGTCTTCGATGTACTCGCCGAGCACTCGGATGCTCCCGAAGTTCTCCCGGTACTTCTGCAGCGGACGGACCCCGTCCGTCTGGACCTCTCGGATGTAGAAATGACTAAGGTGCGATTCCTCGTCATCGACACCGATGACGAGCTGGGCGACCCGAGCATTTGCGAACGAGCTCGGGTCAAGATAGCCCGGTACGAGGTGGATGCCCTCGATGACGAGGCTCTCCCCCTCCACTACGGCCCGGTCGATGAGCGCCTTCACGCCGGTCGTCACCACAGCGGTCTGCTCGCGGAATCCGACGATCAGGGGGTTGGCGCCTTGCGGCACCGGGACCCGCAGACCTCGCCATGCATTGAAAGCACTCTCGTGGATCGCAGGCATGAGGTCGGCGGTGAATATACCACGCATGACCTCACGAATGGAATCCGTCGACA
>JAOUET010000006.1 GCA_029858605.1 Coriobacteriia bacterium
TAAGTGACGGCTGCGCGGTAGTCGCAACCATGTCGGCCCCGTAGCCGCGTACGGTCTGCAGCCCCACCATCTCGTAGGAGTCTTCGAGAGTGAGCCCGTCTACGATCACTAGGGCCAGCCGCGCCCCGGCCGTCTCCTCTGACGAGGCCACGATGCCTCGCGTCCACAACCTGTGGGGATCCGCAAACGGGCTTTCGTACTCCACTACTTGGTTCCAGGAGTAGTCTGCGAGCCTGTACGCGGAGAACGCTGCACCAAGCGACAGGACGATCGCAACAAGACCGGCGACCCATGCCAGACGACGCCACACGATCAACCGGATCACCCCCAGCCCAGGAAGGACTCGATGTCGTCGAGCGTACGCACTGCGGGCATGCGCGTCTCTGCGCCGTGTCGGTCTATCAGCACCGGCGTCATCCCGACCGAGCGCGCACCCAGCATATCGGCATAGTGATGATCGCCGACGTGCACCGCCTGTTTCGGGTCGACGTCGAGTTGCCGGCAGGCGTACTCGAAGATCCTCGGATCCGGCTTGTGAAGACCAACCGCTGCCGAAGAGACCACCGCATCCAGCATCTCCATGAGCCCGAGGCCCTCGAGAAGCGACTCCAGCCGTGCATCCCAGTTCGAGATGATGCCGAGACGAACACCCCACGACTCTCTAAGGCGTTCAAACGCCAGCGGCACGTCGTCGTACACGTGCCAGCGCTTCGGGTCGCCAAACTCCTCGTAGACGCGACGCGCAAGCATCTCGGCGTCCTCCTCGATGCCGAGCTCGCGACACAGCAGTGAATACATACCTACCCACACGCTCGAGGTCTCGCACTCGTCTGTCCAGAAGGTGTCGTCCTCCCGGTAGCGATCCTCGTAGTACTCATCCACGAGCGGCATGAGGCGATCGATAGCCTCGAGGTCCCGTACGTGGCCGGCCTCCAGCAGGACCTCACGGCACACTTCGGACACGCTGGGGTACGGGTGGAGCAGCGTGTTGCCGACGTCGAAGAAGACCGCCCGGAAGTCCACGAGTCAGTCGCGATAGACGGCTATGTCTTTGTTGCGAGCGGTCGTCTTGGGTTCCGCTGCAGGGAAGCCCACGGCCAGAATCAGAACGACGTCCAAGTCGTCCGGAATACCCAGGGCCTCTCCGAGATCATCGCGTACCCAATAGGCAAACGTGATAGGACACACCGCAACCCCGATGTCCGTCGCCGCAAGCATGATGTTCTGTATCGCGCAACCCATCGCAAGGTGCTTGTTGAGCAGGGCGAAGTCGTCATCACCGCGAGGGACCGCGCAGGCGATAACCACGGGTGCGTCACCCAACTCGGCGAACCAGCGCTCCGCGTGCTCTTCGGCCTTGATTCCCATCACGTCCAGGTACTCCTGCACGTGCGCGGTGTTCCTGGCGAGTATCTCGCCGATTTCGCGACGCGACTCTCCGGTCGAGATGAAGAACCGCCACGGCTGCTCGTTCATGGAAGACGGGGCGAGCGACGCGGCCTCCATGAGCTTGTCCAGTTTCTCTCGGGAGACCGGATCGGTCTTGAAGGCACGCAGAGAGTGCCGTTTGTTCAACGCGTCGAACAGTTCCATGGTCTCCTCCGAACGCTATCGCAACGCCGCCACTACACGTTCGCATACAGTCTGTGCCGCGGTCGGTTTCCCGAGGGCCGCAGCGTTCGCGGCAAGTTGAGCCATACGCTCAGGGTGTGTCGATAGGAATCTCACCTTCTCGACCACATCCTCTTCATCCCGAGAGAAGAGCCCCGCACCATAGTTCACGATGAAATCCACGTTGTACAGCTCCTGTCCGGGAACGGGATTGTAGATAATGAGCGGCAAACCCGTCGCCAGAGCCTCGGACACTGTCAAACCTCCGGCCTTGCCCACAAGGACATCAGCCGATTTCATCATTCTATGCATATCTTCCACGAAGCCGTACACCTTGAGCAGTTCCGTTTCCTTCGCAACGCTTTCCAGGCGTCGCCGCAAACGGTCGCTCTTGCCCGCAACGGCGGCAACCTGAACGCCCATCGCAGTGAGTCTACGAGTGAGATCCTTAACGTCGCCCTGCGTCCCGGCGATAGAACTCAACAGCACCGTATATCGGTCGGCGAGCCCCGACTGCTTTCGGCATTCGCGCTGTTCAAGAGCCTCTCCGAAACGCTCGTGAATCGGAATTCCCGACACGACCACGCGGTCCCACGGAATTCCGCGCACCACTAGATCCTCACGCACTTCTTTGCACGCCGTGAAGTAGATGTCCATCGCGGGATGCAGCCACGTGCGGTGGGCACCATAGTCGGTGATAACCGTCGCAGCGATGATCGATCGGTCCTTCTTGATATCGGCGACAACACCACCCGCAACGGGGAACGTCGATATCACGGCGTCCGGCTGGAGTTCGTCGACAAAAGCCGCCGCGCGAGCCATCCCCATGATCTTCAGCTCGTGCACCACAGGATTCGTTGGCATCTTGTTCGACAGGTCGTAGAAAGTGCCGTACAGGGCTGGGAAGAACTGAACCGACTGCTGGTAGGCGAACTTGGCCAGAACGTTGAGGCTGGGCACGAAGGCGTCGAAGAAGTCGACCAGCTCCACCTGGATGTCGTCAGGATAGTGCTTCGCATAGTAGCGCTTGATCGCCTCGGCGGCCGAGCGATGTCCGCCACCGAACGAGGCGCTGAACACGAGTACCTTGCGTGCAGACCCCAACCATCGAACCCTTCGCCGGTCGCTTGCCGGCGGTTCGTCAGAGCGACTCAACCGGCGCGCGGTGCTTCACGAGTGTGACGACGGTGCCCCCATCTGCACTCGTGGAGAAGACCACGCGATCCATGAGGGCCCGCATGAACATTATGCCTCTACCCCCCGATGCGTACAGGTCATCGCTGCACATCGATTCACCGTTGAATCCGCCGCCTGTGTCTTCGACGTCGATGGCCACCCTGTCGTCGTAGGCTCGCACCCGAACGACGACCGGACTGTCTCCTCCAGCAGGCGACCCGTGACGTACCGCATTGGCCAAAGCCTCGCCGAGCGCGACCTTGATGTCGAACAGGGCTGCGTCGCTGTACTTCAGCGGCGCCACGACCCCGCAGACGCGCTCTCGGATGGGGGCGAGGGATTCGGCGGACGCCGGCATGCTGAACTGCTCCATCCACTGCGGCGCGACGTCTTCGCCTACGATCTCGAGCCCCTGGAGTGCATCATCGACGCTCTCTCCCGCGCATATCGCTTCTGCAACGCTCACGAGACCCGATATCTCGAGCACTCGACTAACGTTCCGGGTCGCTCCCACGAGAACGACCTTGCCCGAGGTGCCCGAGAGTTCGTGATCCAGCCACACCAGAAGCCCCAGCGCAGAAGAGTCTGCGTACTCGACGCCGGACAACTCCAGAACGAAGTTGGATACACCAGCGCCTGTCAAGTCCTGTAAGCCGGCTTTCAAGTCGGGGACAACGGCTATGTCGATGTCGCCTGATATGTGAACGACGGCAGCTCTATGGTCATCGTGACGCTCTACTTCGTAGGCCATGCCGCTCCGTTCTGTACGGGCTAGCCAGCGGCCCTGCTGGCCGATTCGCGTTCCTCTGCAGTGCGGATGCGCACGACGAGCACAGCCGCGTCATCTCTCAACTGACCGGGCACGAAACGTCCCAACGCCGACAACAGGCGCTTCGTCACGTCTGCGGCACGTCCGCCGTAGCTGAGCCCACGCCGCACACGCCCCTCGCCGAAGAACTTATTCCCACGACGGGCTTCCGTCACTCCATCCGTGAAGAGAAGCACGATATCGCCCGACTGAACCGTGGTCCGCTGCTCTTCGAAACGTGCCATGTTGACAGCCCCGAGCAGCGGCCCTGTTGGAGACAGGCGATCGATTTCCCGCGTTTCCGGCCGGTACAGTTGCGCCGAAGGGTGGCCGCCGTTGGCGTACGTGAGTATCCCGCGCTCTACGTCCAGCAAGCCCACCCACAACGTGACGATGTCGCTCGGGGCCCCCGATTCGGTGACCATTCTGTTGACCTCGGTCATTATGCGGGCCGGCCCGAGTCCCGCTGCCGCCAGTCCGCGTACCGCATACTTGATCATCGATGTCTTCGTCGCGGCGAGGACTCCTTTCCCGCACACGTCGCCGATGGCCAGAATGAGGGATCCGTCGGGAAAGCGGAACAGATCGTAGTAGTCTCCGCCGATCTCGGCCTCCCCGCCCGCCGGGAGATACACGCTGCTGGACTCGACTTCATCGAACTCGGGAAGCCTCTCGGGCAGGATGCTTCCTTGGAGCACCGACGCCACCGAGTGCTCGCGGCTGTAGAGCTCGGCGGTGTCGATAGCCAGCGCAGCCTGGGACGCGAAGGTGTGAAGCAGCTCCATGTCCTCTTCGGTGTAGAGCCCGACGTCCGTCGCTAGTACGGACAGGACGCCCAAGCTGCGCCCGCGAGCAAGAAGCGGAACCGAAAGCGCCGAGTGCAGGCCCTGGTCCGAGGAGACTCTGGCGAATTCACCGATCGTCGATTCGAGATCATCGATCCGCACCGGCTTCCCGGTGGAGAAGACCCATCCGGGAACGTCGCCGCCGGGCTCGCACTCGAATCGGACCAGCTCCTGCGACACGAGCCCGCGGGCCATCGCGGTGCGGACCTTTCGCCCACCTTCCTCGATCGTCATCAGTGAGACGGCGTCCGCCGAGAAGATCTTCTGCACCACGTCCAGCACTCTGTTCAAGACGACCTTGATCTGCAACGAAGAGCTCACCGCCTGGCTGATGCGGAATATCGTCTCCAGGTTCGCGGCGCGACCGCGGGCACGCTCGTAGTTGTATGCGTTGTCCAAGGCAAGCGAAACCTGGGTCGCAAACCCCTCAGCAAGCGCGCGGTCCTCATCGCTGAACCTGCGCGCATGCCCAGGGGCAACGAACGCGATGACTGCGCCAGGACGACCCCCCCGCATCGCGGTCGCCAGAAGAACCTCGCTGCCGGCGTGTTCGCCGAGAAACGCGTCCACAGCCGGGTCGTCACCCGACCTCATCACGACGGTTTCAGGGGCCTTTCCGTCAACGATTCCCCTCCCCCACACCCGCAGAAGGGCTCTTTCCGCAATCAAGTCCTCGGCCGGCGGAAGCCCGAGATCCATGCGGTCGATGACCGCACATCCCGCCCAAGAGACTTCTAGTATTCCTTTCGCAATCGCAACAACCTCCGACAGGGCCTCTTCCAGACTGATTGGCCTGACCAGGGCCTCAGCTGCAATCCGAAGCGTCTCTGCCTCCCGTCGCGCCTCCGCTTCGATCTCGAAGAGCCTCGAGTTGCGTACCGCGACCGCAGCCTGCGCGGAGAACGTCCTCACCATCTCGTGCTCGGCTTCCGTGAAGAAGCGTCTATCTGTTTCGAACACCGCGACGACTCCGACAGGCTCCTGCCCGACCCTCAATGGCGCCGCAAGGCCTACGAGCAGCGATCCCGGAGCCAATCCAAGAGTCCTGATGGTCGCGGAATCTGCCGAGAACTCCACGGGTCCTTCCGCTTCGAGAGCCTCCGTGAGCCACGACCGCTGGTCCACTGAGACGACCACACGGCCCACGTCGAGCCCCTGACACGCCACAAGCCTCAGCGCGGTCGCTTTCTCCTCGAGGAGGTAGACCGCCACCCGGGTGCTACCGACGATGTGACTCAGGGCGGACAGGATTCCGTCAAGAACCTGCTCGAGACTCGACGAGCTGGCCAGCAGCTGCGAAAGGTCCCTCAGCGAGTTGAGCCGCAAAGCGACCGCGTTGAATGCATCTGCCAGACTCCCGAGTTCGTCCGTCCGCTCGCTCTCGATCGGCTGAACGTATCCTCCGCGCACCGCGACACGCGCGTGCGCCTCGAGATCCGTGATCGGCGCCACGAGACGTCGTGCGAACACGACACCGACACCAAGCGAGAATCCCGCACTCACGAGAAGCGCGATCACTGCCGGCGTGAGAGCGCGTATCGTCGAGCCCACAACGGACGCTCGCGGTTCCGCCACCAAGACACGCCAGTCGAGACCAAGGTAGTCGCCTACCGGCGCGTAGTCACCCGACATGACGGTGCCGCCTGCGCCCACGCCGGAGACATGACCGACTTCCTCCTCGCCGAACGGTTCGAGAACGAGCGAGTCTGCCACCACCTGCGGTCCCACGCTGCTGGTCGCCACAAGCTCCCCGTCCGCGCTAGCTATCGCGATCCAGCGCCCTCTCGCCGAGGAGGTGAACCCGTCCAGCATGGCTTTCAGCCAACCGGTGCGCACTCGTGCCGCGATAATCAGCGGGCCTCTGGCGCCCTCAACACGGCGCCCGACCCACAGCTCGTCGTCTTGCGTGAACACGAACCTCGGCAGGTCGTCAACGGCGGTGGTCACGATCGGTTCGCCAGTGAGCGACGGCACGGACCGACCTGAGGGGAAGCCGCTCAGCACGCGGCCGTCCACATCGGCCACGACCAGGCGGTCTATGTACTCCGCCCCTCCCTCGAACTGTGCGCCGAGCGCTTCTTCGTTGATCTCCTGGACGGCAGGGTTGATGACGATCCCGGTCACTCGATCGACCACCTCGAGCGCCGCGTCGAGACGAACGCCTATCTCGTCGATGGTCACCTGCCGGTACGCGGATTGTCGCGCCGTAGCTTCGTCACGGGCGAGCGCAAAGACTCCCACGAGAGCAAAGATGCTTACGACCGCTACCGACACCCCGACGACGAGTAGCAAAAGCACCATCAGGTTCCCGGCAAGACTACTTCGGCTGCCGCGTTCGGCCATTTCCTGCTGCTACCCCCGTCACGGACCGATGCCTGCAAGTCCAATCGTACCCTACCAGCGCGTTCTCCATGTGCGCAGGCGAGCAAGCTTGAGGTCGCCTGCAGCTGTCGGACGTCGCAGCGACTATTCGAGCGACGGCACGAATCGGCCGAGCCACGCGCCGATCGTCTCGAACTGTCCGAACAAAAGAAGCACTCCGGCCACTATCAAGAGTCCGCCGGCAACGCGGTGAATCCCCCTGGAGTGTCTCGACAACCAGCGCAAGAGCGGAGTCAGACGACTCAGCAACAGGCTCGTCAACACGAACGGCAGCGCCAAACCGAGGGAGTATACGAACAGGAGCTGCGCACCCTGGGCAACCGTCTCGCGGCGCAAAGCCAGAGTGAGAATCGAGCCGTAGACCGGCCCGGCGCACGGGCCCATTGCGAACGGGAATGCAAGGCCCAGGACGAAGGCAGCCGCAGGCCCAAAACGCCGGAAGCGCGAAGCGTCCACCCCGCCACCGCGCAACCAAGGCAGCGGGAGCACATCGAGCAGGACGACGCCGAGGATGACGAGCAGAACCCCGGCGGCCTTGTCCAGTATCGCCTTGTTCGCCTGTAGGAATGTTCCGAGCACCGAAGCGCTCGCCCCCAGGGCCACGAAGACCACCGTGAAACCCGCAACGAAGAGAAGGACCGGCGCTAGGATGCGCTTCAAACTGCGATCTTCGGCGGTCAGCTCCGCAACGGACATGCCGGTCATGAACGCGATATAGACGGGCAGCAGGGGCAGCACGCAGGGAGTCAGGAACGAGAGGACCCCCGCCCCGAATGCCGCGATGATGCCGACCGAGTCTTCCATACGAAAGGCCTCCACTCCCGCGATGGCGCTCGCGAACCACGCCCACGACTCTCGCCACGTTCACCGAACCCGATCGTGCGGGACGAGCTCGAGTGCCACGGGGCCAATGAGTATTGTAGGGGCAACGGCACCAGAGATGGAGTCCGCCGCACGGGGCGACGAGCGATCTACGTCATCGCAGGTCGAAAACGACGCAGAAGCAGCGAGTTCGTCACGACGCTCACGCTGGAGAATGCCATTGCGGCACCCGCAAGCCACGGCGCCTGCGACAAGAGCCCGATCGCCGCAACCGGAATGCCGAGCATGTTGTACCCGAGGGCCCAGAAGAAGTTCATTCGGATCTTGCGCATGGTTGCGCGCGACAGCTCGACGGCGGTCACGACATCGCGAAGATCGTTCCTTATCAAGACGATCCCGCCGGTCTCCATGGCGACATCCGTACCCGCACCCATGGCTATGCCCACATCGGCCTGAGCGAGCGCTGGGGTGTCGTTGATGCCGTCACCGACCATGCCGACCGAGTCCCCGCCCTTCTGGAGCCTTTCGACCTCCTCCGCCTTGCGCTCCGGCAAGACTTCCGCGAGCACGCGCTCGCTGGGAATGCCGGCTTGAGAGGCCACGGCCTCGGCCGTCCGACGGTTGTCGCCCGTGATCATGTAGGCATCGATTCCGATTTGCCTGAGCCGCGAGACAGCTTCGGCACTGTTCTCCTTGAGCGTGTCAGCGACGGCGACCAGTGCCTCCGCGCCCTGTTCCCGACCGAGGATCATGACGGTCTTGCCCTCGCTCTCGAGCGAGGCGATGCGCTCCTCCTGCTCCGCGATGTCGATCCCTTCGCGGCGCATGAGAGCTCGGTTGCCGAGTACGAAGCCTACGCCGGCAAGGCGACCCTCTACTCCGTGACCAGGTACCGCAGAGAACTCTAAGACCTCGGTGAGCGCTGCGCCCCCCTCCTTCGCACGGCTGACGATCGCCTCGGCGAGAGGATGTTCGCTGGACCGCTCCAACGAGGCGGCGGCGGCAAGTGCTTCTTCGGCAGACAGAGAACCGACTGCGACGATGTCCGTCACCTCGGGACGACCGTGCGTTAGAGTGCCCGTCTTGTCGAATACGATCGCTTCCATCGTGTGCGCTGTCTCAAGAGCCTCACCACTCTTGATCAGCACGCCCAACTCGGCACCCTTCCCGGTGCCGACCATGATCGCGGTCGGCGTCGCGAGCCCAAGTGCGCACGGGCACGCGATGACGACAGTCGCCGTCGCGGCAAGCAACGCGGCCACGAACCATCCGCTGGATGCCGCACTCGAGAGAATGGGGTGCAGAATGGCGACGCTCGACCCCGAATCGGGAGTCTCGCCGAAGATCGCAGGCCCTGCCGCAAGCCAGAATACGAAAGTAGCGGCGGAGATGCTCAGAACCGTCGGGACGAAGACGGCACTGATGCGATCCGCGAATCGCTGAACCGGGGCCTTCGACCCCTGAGCGTCCTCGACCAGCTTGATTATCTGGGCGAGAGCCGTGTCGCGACCGACCTTGGTCGCTCGAAACGTGAAGGTGCCCAGCTTGTTGACTGTCGCTCCGATCACGGCGTCGCCGGGGTTCTTCTCCACCGGTATCGACTCGCCCGTGAGCATCGACTCGTCGACGGCTGAAGTACCTTGCGCGAGTACGCCGTCCACCGGAATCTTCTCGCCAGGACGAACGATGACGAGGTCGCCGACGACGACCTGCTCGACCGGCACATCGACCTCTTCGCCACCACGCAGAACGCGCGCAGTCTTCGCGGCGAGACCCATGAGCTTCCTGATCGCGTCACCGGTACGCCCCTTGGCACGGGCCTCGAGCATCTTTCCGAGCAGCACGAACGTGATCAGAAGGGCGCTCGTTTCGTAGAAGACTGGCTCCTCGGTCAACCAGAAGGTCGCTACGACGCTGTACGCGAAAGCCGCCGATGTGCCGACCGCGATGAGCGTATCCATGTTGCCCGTGCGGCGCTTCAGCGCGTGCCAGAACCCGCGGTAGTACTGGGAACCGGCATAGAACTGCACAGGCGCGGCAAGTGCCAGCATGATGTACTTGTGCACCATCATCACCGCCGACTCCCCGCTCATGCCGAAGAGACCGGCCACCCACGTCGGAACGGCCTCCATGAACGGCGGTACCATCGCGATGAAGAACAGCGGGATTGCCAGAGATGCCGAGAAGACGAGCAGGTGTTGTTGGTGGCGGTAGTGCGCCTCCTGGGCCTTCCTTTGCACGTCGCGAGCGTCTTCAGTTGCCGGACCCGCATCCTCGGCGAGAACGCTGGCATCGTAGCCTGCCGAGCGAATTGCCGTGATGAGTTCGTCGGGGCCGACCTCACCGGGGTTGATTTCTGCCGAAGCACGCTCGAGCGCGAGATTCACGGTCGCGGACTTGACTCCCGGCAAGCGAGACAGTGTCTTCTCAACCACGGTCGCACATGACGCGCACGTCATGCCGGTTACCGCCAGCGTCACGTGCCCGGAGTCCACATCGGAAGGCGCCTCCGCAAGCTCGGTCGCACCGTAGCCGACTGCCTTGACCTTGTCGACGATGGCGGAGACGTCTACAACGGCCGGATCGAAGCGCACGTTCAGTCTCTCGGCAGCTAGATTCACGGCGGCATCGTCGACGCCCTCGGCCTTGCCGAGCGTCTTCTCGATGATGGCGGCGCAAGACGCGCACGTCATGCCTGTGACGGCGAAGGTCGCCTCACGCGTCTCGCGGTCCAGGCCTGCAGGACTGTCGTCTGTCCGGCCATCGCCGGTCAGGGTAGTCTCGTCCATGGTCGGTCCTCTTCTGTGACAGGCGAATCGCGACGCCTGTGGCTGCCTCGGGTCTACGGTCGAGTCGACGTTGAGCGCGACTCCCGACCGCCCTCGGGGACTACTCCACTACCAGTGTCCCGAACACCATCTGCATGCCGCAAGAGAACCCATACGTACCCGCCTCTAGCGCAGGCAGCTTCACTACCGCCCCTCCGCCAGTGAGATCCTCAAACACACCGAAGTCGGGAAACTGTACCTCTGCAAGGCAGCCGGCGCCCTCGTTGAAGGTGATCTCGATAGGCACGCCCGCCTTGGCGTTGATGATGTTCGGGTCGTAGTAGCCGCCGGAGACGTCCACCGCAATGCGCTGCACGTCGCCGCCAAGAGTCGCACTTCCTTCTATCGGCTCGGAAGGACCGCCGCCGCAACAGGCACAGGCGCCACCAGCCTGCCCAGTGCCCCCGGGAACCGAACCTTCCACGTACGGCAACGCGTCGGCTTGAGCGACCTCGCCCGAACCCGCGCGCTGTGCAGCGTAGCTGTATGCGGCGCCGAACGCGAACACCACCGCGGCGGCAATCAGAATGAACTTCGTGCGCGAACTGGCCGAGTAGGTCTGAGAGATCGCACTCTCCTGGCTCTTGTCAGTCATCTTCGTAGGCTCCCAGTGTCTATGTCTCGGACGCGTCGTATCCGGCAGCCTTGACCGCAGTAACGATGTCGTCGACCGTTACCTGGTCGGCGTCAAACGAAACCGTGGTCTCACCGGTCGCGTAGTCAGTCTTCACTTCCTCTACCCCGGCAAGATCGCCGACCGTCATGTCGACGAGCATCGCACACGACTGGCAGTGCATGCCTGTCGTCTGGAGTCTCACGCTCTTGGTCTCGGTCATCTCGAGCCTTCCTCCTCACACGGTTGCGCGATTCCTGCGTTCCCGCGCGGCCTTAGCATCTGCGAAGTCTGTGCCAATGTGAACCCTTGTCGCTAGTTCGCTGCTCCGCCAAGTAGATACCCGGCGATGATGGCTGCCAGCACGGCCGCGACAGTGAGCGCCAACTCTCCGTAGGTCAACCCGATCACTCGCGCGACCTCTCCTGATGCCGCACGCGAACCTTCGGACGGCCCCACGCGGCGGGCGGGACGTGCTTCGTCTGCGCGCGAGCGACTCTTGTGTGAGAGGGCGTACGCGACGATGCCCAGGAGAACGCCCGCGAGACCGATACCTACCAGCGGACTCCCTGATATCGCCGCCGCACCCGAGCCGACTTGAATCCTGCCCGACATCATTCCCATCCCGCACGTGAGCGTGTAGCTGCCTGCCGACGCTGGCGGCAACTCGACCACCGTGGTGTCGAACGGCTTCAAATCTTCGAGCACTCCAAGCTGCGGGATCGCGATCTGGTCGGAGCACGCGTTGTCTTCACGACGTTCCACGACCAGACGCACCGGTTCGTCGGCAGGGATGCTGATCGCATCCGGAACGAAACGCACGTTTTCGATCGTGAGGGGGATCTCGGCAACGCCGTCCGCCCCTCGGCCGTACTCGACATCCTCGATCTGCGGACCGCCCAGGACGACTTGCTTTGCCGACTGGAACGTGACGGGAGAGCCAACGAGCATCGAGCCACGGTTGAACATCACAAGTCCGAGGGCGATGACGACGATCGCTGCTGCGACCGTCATACGCTTCTTGAACGTCGCGCCAAGGAATCCTGACCCTACACCCATCGCGATCATTAGCGGCGCAGTTCCCAAGCCGAATCCAAGCATGGCCGTTGCGCCGGCCGCGGCACTACCCGTGCCCGCTGCGGCCAGCTGGGCGGCCTGCAGGGGACCGCACGGCATCAGACCCGTGAGCAGACCGAAAGTGAGGGGCGTCGCGAGGCTCACTTTGCCCTGACGCGCTTCCTGCATGGCTTTTCGCCGATTTCGCAGTACCGCATCGGTGAGCGCCTTTGGCGTCTTCAGTGTGAGCCTGCGAAGCAGGGGGAACCGTCCGGTCATGTTGAGACCGAGGACCATCATGAAGAGTCCTGCCAGAAGCATGACCCAGCCGCGGATACCGGCAAGATCGAACGCAGCACCTATCGCTCCCAGCGCCAGACCGACCGCGACGTAGCTGACCATCTTGGCGGTCTGGTACGCCAGATGAGGCCTTGCGCGCTCGGCGAAGGAACCATCCTCTGCACCCTTTACCGCGTATGTGACGACCATTGCGCCGCACATGAATACGCAATGCACGCTGGTGACCAGCCCCAGGCCCAGCATGGGAAGGAAGTAGTCCACCCAGCCTCCCTAGGTGTTGTGTGCTTCGGCAGTCGTGCTCGATGTCGGCATCCGCGTGTCGCAGGCAAGGAGCGATCCGCAATGGGGGCACAGCCGCCATTCGTCCAGGATCGGGCTACCGCACACGGCGCACTCCGACGACGCGGGCGCATCGTGGACCTCGGTGTCTTTTTCGGCTCCGCCGTCGACGAGCATGTACGTCACGACTCCAATCACAACGCCCGCGACAAGCGGAACGATCCACTCGAGGCGCGCGAGGGCTGTGGGCGCTTGAGCGCACACCCCCGTCGCCACCAACAGGATGGACGCCGCCAGCCCGACAAGTGCGAACGAGAGAGCGGCGGCGAGAGCGATTCCTCTTGCGCGATTCCGTTGCATCGAGATTCCTTTGTAAGATGCGACCCGCATGCGAGGGAAAGTGCAAGCGTTGTGCCAAACGCCGGGAAACCCCACGTGCCGCCTAGAGCCCGAGTCTCGCCATTCTCGCTTCGAGAGTCTTGGCAGTGAGGCCAAGCAGTTTGGCGGCCTTCGGAACGTTGCCGCCCGAACGGTCGATGGCCTGACGCACCAGGTCGAGTTCGACTTCCTCGAGATCGCACCCGTCTTCCGGCAGCACCATCCCGGTCTTGGCGATCTGACACGACGGAGCTCCTCGACGTACTTCGGCAGGCAAATCGGCGAGAGTGATCTCCTCTCCGCTCGCAAGGATAAGGATCCGCTCGATGGTGTTCTCGAGCTCGCGCACGTTGCCCGGCCACTGGTATGTCACCATCGCTTCCATTGCCTCGGAAGAGATGGTTCGATCGCCCGCGTTGTACTTCTCGAGGAAGTGGGCCACGAGCAGTGGTACGTCGGCGGTCCGCTGGCGAAGCGGCGGTAGGTAGAGCGGCACCACGTTGAGCCGGTAGAAGAGATCCTCGCGGAACTCGCCATCCGCGATCAGCTGCTGTAGGTCGGCGTTCGTGGCAGCGACCACTCGAACGTCGACTTCTATCGTGCGCGTGCCGCCGAGACGCTCGAATCTCCGCTCCTGAAGGACACGCAGTAGCTTCACCTGCGTTGCTGGAGAGATGTCACCCACTTCGTCAAGAAACAGCGTTCCCCCGTTGGCGAGCTCGAACCGACCCGGTTTGGCGTTCACGGCGCCGGTGAAGGCACCCTTCTCGTACCCGAACAGCTCGCTCTCGAGAAGGGTCTCCGGCAAAGCGCCTGCACTTACAGAAACGAACGCGGCATCGTGACGCTCCGAGAGCGCGTGCAGCGCCCGCGCGACCAGTTCTTTTCCGGTACCCGACTCCCCATAGATCAGGACGGTCGCGCTGGCGGGGGCAACCCTTCTGACGGAATCAAGCACCTCGAGCATCTTCGGTTCGGCCGCGACAATACCCTGCACGTCGTAGTCCTTGTCGACCTCTTCGCGCAGCCGCTCGACCTCGGCGGCGAGGTTGCTCATGCGAATCGCCTTGTCGATGGCTATCTTGAGTTCCTCGAGATCGAACGGTTTGGTTAGATACTCGGTCGCGCCGGCCTTCATGGCCTCGACCGCCAGGGCGACGTTCCCATGAGCGGTCAGCATGATGATCGGGAAAGAATGCCCGTCGGCTCGAATTCGTCGCAGGACCTCCATGCCGTCGGGAGCAGGCATCTTGTGGTCCAGCACCAGAACATCCGGGGCCAGTTCTCCGACTACCGCAAGCGCTTCCTTCCCATCGGCCGCTTGGGCCACCTCGAAGCCCTCGCCCTCGAGCGCCTGTGCCAGCACCCAGCGCATGTTCTTCTCATCATCGGCTATGAGGACGCGATGATTCATGCGATCTCCTCTTCCTCGACACTCTCCGACAGAGCCGGTAGAGAGACACGGAACTTCGTGCCATCGGGACCGCTCTCGACTTCGATATGCCCATCATGCGCGTCCACGATTCTGTGCACTATCGTGAGACCTAGACCCGTGCCTTCGGCGCGCGTCGAGTAGAACGGGTCGAACACCTTGCCCTTTACGCCCGCCGCGATCCCTGGACCGGTGTCGGACACGGTTACGTGCACGTAGTCTTCGTCGTGGCTGGTCGACAGGGTGATCGCGCCTCCGGTCTCTTCCATCACCTGAACGGCGTTGGTAACCAGGTTCAAGAAAACTTGTTTGAGCTGGTCGGGGTCGGCAAGAACCGGCGGGAGGTCCCCGGTGAGCTCCTCCACGATGTGCACGTCCGCCTGCTTGGCGAAGCGCTTCGTGAACAGCACGACATCGCGAAGGACCTCTTCGACGTCCACGCGCACGAAGGTCGGCTTTGACGGTCTGCCGAAATCGAGCAGCGCCTTGATCACCTTGTCGAGGCGGTCGATCTCCTGCTTGATGATGTCCGTCGCCTCCGTCACCCTCTGCTCCCCAACGTCGGACTCCTCGATCAGCTGGACGGAGGCGCGGATTATGCCGAGAGGATTGCGCACCTCATGTGCTACGCCGGCTGTCAGCTCACCCATTGCCGCCAGTCTGTCCGCACGGATGAGCTGTTCGGTCAAAGACTTCACTTCGGAGACGTCCTCAAGGGTGACCACTGCGCCGAACGTACGTCCGCCGACGGCCCGCATTCGTGAGATCGACGCCTGGACGACAAGTTCTCTGCCGCCCCGCGTCTCTATCGCCGTTTCACGAAGCAGCAGCGGCACCCTGCCGGACAGGATGCGTCTTGTGTCGGCCTCGAGACCACCGTCCTTGGCGACTATCTGACGAATCGGCTTGGGCACCATCTCGTACTCGCTCAAGCCGAGCATCCGCTCTGCGGCGGCGTTCGCCGTCGCGACGGATCCGTCCGGGCTGACCGTCAGAACGGCCGAAGTGATCGACCGAAGGATCGACTGCGTGTAGTCCTGGATGTTGATCAGCTGGATCGCGCGCTCCTCGAGCTTCCTGTAGGCGTCCTCGAGTCTCTCGCTCACTTGGCGCAGATCTCGCGTCTTGGCCTCCTCCATGTCACGGAGCGCACCGAAGAGCGCCCCTACGACGATGTACATGATGATCTCGAGGCCGTTGTCGGCACCGGTGCCGACGACTCCACCCATCGCCATCTGCGCGTGCAAGGCGAAAGGAACGGCCGCGGCAATGGCAGTCAGGATTCCGCCGCGCTTGCCGAACACGAACGCTGCATACAGGATCGGCACGTAGTACAGCCGGCGGTACAAAAGATGGAGGGTGACGTTCTGAGCGATGGTATCCGTGTATAGGTGCAGGGCAGTGACGACAAACAGCATGGCGCCGATGATCGCCACGACTCGCAGGTTCTGCAGGCGCGTGGAATCGATCCGGCGTTCCGGGGACGACGTCCCTGTCTCTTTCCTGCGCTTCATCTGCGCCTCCGCGCCCACGAGGGCTCGATTCGAATCTCCTCGCGGTACTTCGCGACGGTTCGGCGCGCCACCGTCACACCCTCGTCTTTCAGAATCTCCACCAGCTTCTGATCGGAGAGCGGCTTCGCCGGTTCCTCGTCGCGAATCACTTCCTTGATGCGCTGCTTGATGCTCGTTGCCGCGACGTCGAAGCCGGTCCGGGTTCGATATCCCCCCGAGAAGAAGTGCTTGAGTTCGAACAGTCCGTAGGGTGTCGCCATGTACTTGCCGGTGACACCGCGGCTGACGGTAGACAGATGCACGCCCAGCTCGACGGCGACGTCTTCCAGCCGAAGAGGACGCAGCATGCCCGTGCCGTCATCGAAGAACTCCTGCTGCACCTCCAAGATGATCTGCGTGATACGACTGACGGTGTCCTTTCGGCGGTCGATGTTGCGAATGAAGCTCTCCGCCGACCGGATCTTGTCCTTGAGATATCGCTTCGTCTCTTCGTCCGCGCTCGAACCCGATCGCAGCATGCCCCTATAGCGCGAGCTGACACGCAACGTGGGGACGGACTCGTTGTTGGGGATAATCACCCACTCGTCATCGAACCGCCGAATGGTCACGTCGGGGACGATGTATCCCGGTGACGGCCCCGGAGAAAAAGCACCGGCAGGCCTGGGATTCAGAGTGCGAAGGACTTCTACCACGCGCCGCACGGATTTCTCATCGGTCTTGAGCTGCCGAGCCACCTTGCGGAAATGACTCGCCGCCACGTCATCCAGATGCTCCCGGACGATTCGTTCCAGCAGGGGCTCATCGATACCCAGATAGTCAGCCTGCAACAGTAGGGCTTCGGCAAGGTTCCTCGCCCCGACTCCGGGGGGGTCCAAGCGCTGCACAACGCGCAGCGCCTCCTCGGCCGCTGCCTCGGAGACAGTCACAAGTGCGGCGATTTCCGCACACTGGCCCACGAAGAACCCGTCATCGTCCAACGAGCCGATGACTGCGCGTGCTGCTCGGCCGACGTCGTCGGCAATATCCAGCATGGCCACCTGTTCGAGCAGGTACTCGTCGAACGTCTGCACCGACCCAACGAACTCCTCCGTGTTCACGGCATCGATGTTGGGGTCGCGCGGCGCACTGATCTCCATGGACTCGAGTTCGTCGTAGACGTCCAGCCAGTCCTCCCACGCCTGTTCTTCTTCCGAGGTTTCCGTTCTCTCTTCCTCAAGATCGCCGTCGCTCTCGTCGTCCTCAAGCTCTTCGACCTCGAGCACCGGGTTCTCCAGCATTTCCCCTTCGACGAGCAGCTGCAGCTCCGCAATCGGCATGGCGAGAATGCTCAGGCCTTGGTAGACCTGGGGCGACAGAGTGACCTTCTGCCTTACTTCTGGCCTTTGACCGAGTTCCACCGGATACCTCCCGTGCGCGCGTTACCTGCACGAAGCCTTGCGAAGCGCGCGGCCCTAGCAAACTATATACCACCCTGCGGCTCATCTTTCTCGAAGGGATTCGCGAATAGCGCGGTGCAGGCGTCGGATTGAGCAGTGGTCGCTATCGAGAATGGGACGAGTGAACCACCGGAGTCCCCACGGATGGACGTCGTTTCGCTTCGGCCTATGGTACTGGTGGAAGCACGTCCTCGAGACGTGAGGCACGTTGCACGAGAACGATTGCGGCCAGCACGAGAGCGCCTCCAAGCAGCTGCAAGGCGTCAAACCGCTCGCCTAGGACTGTCCAAGCTATCACGCCCGCGATCACGGGTTCGAGAGTGAGGGTGACGACTGCCTTCGTCGCATCTATGTAGTGCAGGGCCTTGAGAGAAGCGCCGAACGGGATCACGGTCGCGACGAGGGCGATGTAGACCAATGCCAAAGCGCCGACGGGAGTCGAGAAGGGCTCACCGATCGGGGCCGGACCACCGACGTACACCAGCCAGAAGACGGAGGCAAAGCCGAGGCCGTAGCACAACAGCGTCCACGGCGAATGTCGGGTGGATGCCCACTTCCCGAGTAGCTGGTACGTGGCGTAGAGAATGGCCGCCACGAGACCCCAGGC
This sequence comes from Coriobacteriia bacterium, assembly GCA_029858605.1. Classification (GTDB taxonomy): domain Bacteria; phylum Actinomycetota; class Coriobacteriia; order Anaerosomatales; family JAENZW01; genus JAENZW01. The sequence goes on from JAOUET010000006.1 coordinate 18,088, forward strand.
GATGCCTGCACGCGACACGACCAGGCCGTCGCCGCCAAGGGCTCCAACGACGAGAGCGCAGCCGACCACGGAAAGGGCAACCCCCGCAGGGAGCACCCAGCGGAACGGCTCGTCCAGGAAGAGCACGGAGAGCACAAGGACAATCACTGGAGCGAGGTACTCGAGAAGAACGGCGGTCGCGACGTTCGAGTAGGCGATGGCCTGGTAGTAGGCCACGTGCAGACCAGCCATCGCTACCACGCCGAATACCGCCAGGAACGGCAAGTGTCTCGGCGCAACTCGAAGAGAGCGTGGTCCGCGCAACACGAGATACCCGAGTAGCAGAAGGAAGGACAGGATCGCGCGGGCTCCGGCAAGGATGGTCGGCTGGAGCTGCATGCCGGGCGATGCGATGGGCCAAGCCGCTGTCGCCGAATCGACCGGGCCCATCAACCATTTGGCCATCACTCCACCGGTGGCCCAACAGACCGCAGCCAGCACTGCGAGCGCGTAGCCTTTCCACGCGTGCGCACCGTCGTGGAGTCTAGGTGAGTCCGGCATCAATCTCTCGAGCCGTCTTCTCTGCCTGGTAGGCGTCGTATGGCTCCACGTGCGCGATCACGTCAATCACCTGTGGGAATGCATCGGCCACTGCGCGCTCCGCCTCCTCGGCGATCTCGTGCGCGGCGTCGACCGATAGCTTGCCATCCACTTGCACGTGTAGATCGACGCACACCTCTGTCGGCAGACCACGCGTGCGAACACTGTGGCAGCCGAGCACGCCCGGAACCCTGCAGACCGTATCGACGATTTCGGCTGCTGGGATGCGAGCCGTGTCGGACAGGGTCTCGCTGGCCTGTCTGAAGACTTTGTAGGCCGCGTAGCCGATGCTCACAGCAACGAATAGGGCAATGATGGGGTCTGCCGCCGGGTAGCCTAGTCTGACTGCGATCAGCCCTCCGATGACGCCTAGGCTCACGAAGACATCGCTCAGCGTATGGCTCGCATCAGCCACGAGAATCTCGCTACCGAGTCGTCGTCCGACACGCCGTTCGTAGACCGTGACTCCGATGTTCACACATATCGTGACTATCATTATCCCGAACGACACCGCAGTCACGTTGGCTGCCTCGATGCCTGATACCAGCTCGCGAATGGCAGTTCCCCCGACGTTGTATGCAGCCAAGGCGAGCATCGCGCCAATCGCAGCGGAAGCGTACGTCTCGTACTTGGCGTGCCCGTACGGATGCTCTCGGTCCGCCGGCCTGGCGGCCAGCGCGGTGCCGAGGAGTCCGATCACGTTCGACGCGCCGTCGAACAACGAGTGAAAGCCGTCCGCCTGCATCGCGACGGAACCCGACACAACGCCCCATGCCAGCTTCGCAACGGCCACGGCAAGGTTGAGCAAGAGAATGCTCCACAGCACGCGACGCACCGTCCTCGTTCGCTCCGAGGACCTGGGGTCGGAAGATTGCCTGCGATACCCCATCGCCACTCCCCCAACGTTCCATCGACTTGTCGCCTATACCCCTGGGGGGTATAGTCCTACTCGTGCGACGTCCAATGATAGCGCATCGTCACAAGAGGGAGCGAGACATGTCCGACGGCAATGCGGCAGTGGCCGAAGAGGCCGAGCAGCGCAGAATCATCAACCGGCTCAAGAGGCTTGAGGGTCAGATTCGCGGACTCCAGACCATGATCGAATCGCAGAAGGACTGTGAGGCGATCCTCACGCAGATAATGGCCGCCAAGTCGGCGCTCAACCAGGTAGGCATGCACATCATCGGCCACTCGATGAAGCGCTGCCTGATCGACGACGACAGCAAGAGCAAAGACGAGTTGATAGACGAGGCGATAGCGGTCTTCCTGAAGTACTCGGCCTGCATAAAGTAGATCGACCCACGAGCCTCTCCGGCCGTCCTGCAGGGATGCGGCCGTGCCACACGGCAGCGTTTCGGCTAGGAAACCGCGGCGTCGACCATCTCAGTGACAGTCTTCTCGAATTCCTCGGCAATCCCGTCGAGCTCGTGCTCCGGGAACACCGCGCTCCACAAGGTGGGCCTCAGAGCCGCCACGACCACACCTGCATCCTCCTCGTAGACGTTGACACGACACGGGAGAAGGAGCGACAGCGGATCCTCAGAATCGTGTTTCTGAGGGGCAATCTCGAAGATCACCAGTGGCCTTATCGGAAAACCCTTGGCAACAAGCGCGGCGGTGATGTCGTGACGACACAGGACCTCGAAGCCGTGGTCGCGAACGACCCTCTCAACTGCATCGAGAGTGTCTTCGAAACTCCTGCTCCCGATTCGCCGATAGGCGTACTCCACGGAGCCCCCTCGTTCGCACTCGCACCGAGTGCTCGGTCAAGCTCAAGTGAACGCTCCGGGGCCACATTCTGATGAGTCCCTTTGAGGGGTGGTCGTGCCAACGCCGAGCACTCCCCCACCTACGCCCGTCCTCGCTTGCCGAGAACCGCACCGCGGGCAGACCTTGTCCTCATCACGCAGCAGCCTCATGACGAACTTCTCGAAGCGCTCTCCGCAATCCTGACACGTCAAGTCGTACGTAGGCAACGGCACCTACACCCCCAGCCCCAACTCGGCGGCCAGACCATCTGCCTCACGCGCCCCGACGACCTGCGCTGTAACGGTCCCGCGCTCGAACTTCGCGACGGTAGGGATGCTCATCACGCCGTACTGGATCGCGACCTCACCATTCTCGTCAACGTTCATCTTGACGAACTTCGCCTCATCGCCGAAACGCGAAGCAAGCTTCTCGAGCTCGGGTGCCAGGATGCGACAAGGTCCACACCACGGTGCCCAGAAATCGACCACGACCGGGACTTCTGCCTCCAGCACCTCAGCCTCGAATTCGCGCCCCGACACATTCTTGATCTCGCTCATTTGTGCTCCCAGTAGCCGATACACTGTCCAATCTTCTCGTCAACGATACCCCCCTGGGTATCGCATGTCAAGCGCATCACGCCACATATTGCGGCTTGGATTGCGGCGCTTCAACGGTATCATTCACTAGAATGTATGGGAGGAGGGCGCACCCTAATGCCTGTGACGTATTGGGTCACGTTGAGCACCGGCGGAATGCTCGTCGGTGCCGCCCTCGTCGGCATCTTGAGTCTGCGCCGCTCGGCCGAGCCGGCAATGGCCCTTCTCATGCTCATGGGGACAGCGTCCTCCGTCTACGGCGTCTGGGGCGTCGCTTCGGACTACGGACGTCCTGAAGTCACCGCCGCCGGAGTGCTTCTGTCCGCGGGGTGTGTGATCGGGGGATACGGACTCGCCAGCGCCTCCTTGCCTTCCCTGTTCACCAGGATCCCGACAGTCGACCTCGGATTCCTCGACATGACGCGCCGAGTTGACGGGGTATGCGTGCTCGTGATCGCCTGCGTTGAGCCCGAGAGGTACGAGCCTTCGATGGTCGCTGACGAGCTGCATGAGCTTGAGGTTCTGGGACTGCCTGAGACCACCATCGGGGTTACGCCGTTCCTTTTCGCGGCTCAGAAGACACGCTATCGCGCAGCCGGGGGGCGCAGCCCTTCCCCCCGACAGGCCGAAGCGGTCGTCGAGCGCCTCGAATCCGTGCTTGACGCGGAGCGTTTCCCGCTCGTCAGGCTCATCACATGTGCCGGACGCGACCTCGTGGCGACTACGTTCGCAAGGGCCGTGGATCAAGGGTTCAGGGAATTCGTCATCGCCAACCTCTCCGCTGCAGAATCATCCACCTGGGAACGTGCGAAAGAGGATCTAGCGGCGCTGCGCCCGGATGACTACGAGATCAGAATCGCGTACACGACACCACTGTGGGCGTCCGAGAGGCTGTCGACCATGCTGACCGAACGGATCTTGCCGCTGGTGCAGGAACACGAGAGCTCGGGCGTGGCTCTCGTAGTGCATGGACAATCCGACTTTCGCTCGCGTCGACAGCCTCAGTTCGACGTGCAGGAGAACGCATTCGCGAACAGGATTCGAATGGGACTCGCGGAGCATGGAGTCTCCGAGGCCGACGTGCGTCTCTGCTTCGCCGAATGGGGTACGCCGGACATAGTGGAGACCGTCCGCCATCTTGCAGCTCTGGGCAGCACACGCATTCTCGTATGTCCGACTTGCTACCCGTTTGAATCCATCGCGACCGTTCTCGATTTTGCCGTAGCCATCAGGCAGGCTCGAGTCTCGCCCGCTGTCTACGTGACAACTCTCACGGCGTGGGGCAACGATCCGATCGTGGCCGAGACTCTCAGGGAACGCGTAGAAGCAGCCGCTCGCGAATTCGACTAGCCGGGTGGTTTGGGTGGGTATCGCCGCGTCGCTATTCGGAGGCGCACCGCTCCCAATTCCAGGCATGCTGTCTGCGAATCTGTGGAATGCGCACTGCGTAGCGCACGGCCATGCCGAGCCCACCGCTGCCGGTCTCGGCTCGTGTCTCGAGGTTCTTCACGCTGGAGCGTAGATCCTCGGCAGATGTTCCGCGGAACAGGGTGTAGCCCGTCCCGATGCCCTTGAGCACGTGCGCGTCCGAACCGCCCGTCGCGGCGATGCCCTGACCGCCCGCAAAGACCTTCGCGGCGACTCGATTCGCCCACACCAGATACGGGATCGAGTTGTAGACCTCGAGCGCTTGGAACGCCAGTTCGCTCACAGCGTCGAGGAATCCGTTTCGCCCGAACGGGCCGAAGACGCCGCGCTTGGAGAACGGGTGCGGGATGATTGCGATCCCCTGCTGGTCGTTGATTCGGTGAATCGTCTCGGCAGCGCTCAGGCCGGCCGGGACCGGCTTCTCCAGAAAGAGACCGATTATGTGGCCGGAACGCGACGATATCTCCTCGCCGACTATCACCTCGAACTCGTACATGTCTTCGAGCGATTTCGCGAAGAGGGCGCCTTCCATCGTGTTGTGATCGGTAATAGCGATCACGGAAAGATCGGTGTGCTCTTGGACGTGCTCCATGATTTGAGGGATGCGGGCCAGACCGTCGCTGTGACTGCTATGGATGTGCAGGTCCGCCTTGCTCCAGACGTCTTTCACTCGTATTCCCCTCTGAGAACCCTCCGTGCGGAGGACGGGTAGCGCCGTTCGATCTCAGTGCAAGTCTCGTGCCGCTTGAAGCTGACCGACATGAGACCCAAGTACGACATCGGCGCCAGCGTCTGCACTCTGCAGCACTCGGTGACAGACGGGCAATATTGAGCGACGAACCGTCCTGTCTGCCGACGGTCGGTGTCGGCAACTCCTGTAGTCTACCTGTTCTCGGCCCAAGAGCGCAGCCGCTCGACCCCCTCGCGCAGTCTTTCAAGGGATGCTGCGTAGCTCACACGCAGGAATCCCTCGCCTCCGGTGCCGAAGTCGACGCCCGGGGCGACAGCTACTCCAGCCTCGTCCAACAGACGATACGCGAGCGCAAGCGAGTCCCCGCCCCAGTCGCGCGCATCCGCAAAGACGTAGAAGGCCCCAGTCGGCTCGCTCGCCACAACAAGCCCCACGTCTCTGAGCGCGGGCACGACGAACTGCCTCCGCTCGTCGTATATTTCGCGCATGCGCGCAACGTCGGCTTGCGCTTCCGTCAGCGCCGTGACCCCTGCCACCTGTACGAAGTGGTTTGCGCACAGAAAGAAATTCTGTTGGATCTTCTCGGCAGGCCTCACGAATTCCGGCGGCGCGATCATGTAGCCAAGACGCCAACCGGTCATCGCATAGGCCTTGGAGAAGCCATTGAGCACGAATGCCCGGTCTGTGAACTCGAGAATCGACCGGTCTCGCCCGCCGAAGTAGAGCCCGTGGTAGATCTCGTCACTCGCGATGTAGACGCCCGTCTCCTCGGCGATTCTGCCCAGTCCCTCGAGATCCTCCGGCGCGAGCGTTGCACCCGTAGGGTTCGCGGGCGAGTTGATCACGATCGCACGCGTGCGTGGAGTGATCGCAGCCCGGACTTCCTCGAGCCTGAACCTGAACCCCTCTTCGGCCCGCACCGGGACGGGAATCGGCGACCCCCCAAGGAAGCCCACGTAGTTCGGGTATGCGGGATAGCAGGGGTCAGAGACTATCACTTCATCGCCGGGATCGAGGAGTGCGCCGAAAAGCAGCAGCATCGCAGGAGACGTGCCCTGGGTGACGACGACCTTGTCCGGCCCTACATCGACGCCGTATGTCGCCCTGTAGTGCGCCGAAACGGCTTCGCGCAAGCTGGGAAGGCCGAGTGATTGCGTGTACCCGGTCTCCCCGTGCTCCATCGCTTCCTCGGCTGCCTTCTTGACCACCTCGGGAGTGGGCAGATCGGGATCACCGATCTCAAGACGCACGATGTCGCGACCCTGCGCCTCGAGCTCCTTCGCACGCGCGACCACGTCCATGACGACGAACGGCCTGATGATCTGCGCGCGTTTGGATACGGACACGATTCCTCCTGATGTCACGAGCGATTCTCGGGGTGGGTTGTGGCTTGTGCCGGCATAGGGACTGTATCACCGTGGTTGCCGCAGACCAACGCGCGTGCGACGATGTTTCTCGCCGCACACAGCCACTA
>JAOUET010000120.1 GCA_029858605.1 Coriobacteriia bacterium
CAACACGGGGGCCATGGGAAGTCTACCGGCGGCGATGGTCTGGTAGCCGCGTTCGATTCGTCCTCCGAAGCTGTCAGAGCCGCGATCACGATGCAAAGGACGCTGGAGGAGTACAATGCCGCGCACGCGTCGGAACGCAAGATAGTGATTCGCGTAGGTGTCGCAACGGGCGAGGTGGTGCTCGACAAGGGTGGTCGTCCCTTCATCGGCAACGCATTGAACCTCGCCGCGCGCGTGATGAACCTGGGCGACGGGGGCCAGGTGTTCACGACCCGGCAGGTCATCGACGATGCGAATGCGCCGGGCATCCTCGCTCACAGCCACGGCGAGTTCGAATTGAAGAACATCGCGGAACCGATCCAGGTGATGGAAGTGCTTTGGCGAGAGGGCCAGCAACCATCCATACCCCGCGTACAGTCGGAGTGACTCGACTTCGCGCAAGAACCGGCAAGCTGCGGGCTTGCGCACACAGAGGGGCGCCCGGCACATCATCGGGCGCCCTGAGATAGCGTTGGAGCTGGCGGAGGGACTCGAACCCACAACCTACTGCTTACAAGGCAGTTGCTCTGCCGATTGAGCTACGCCAGCGGCGGCGCCTATTGTAGACGGCGTCACGCAGGCGCGCCACACCGAGTCAGCACAAACGGCAGCGGTCTATCTGCGCCTCCATCTTGCGCTTGATTCGCTGAAGCGCATTGTCGACCGATTTGGCGTGTCGTCCGAGATTGTCGGCGATCTCCTGATAGGAGCGCCCCTCGATGTAGAGTCGCAGGACTTGCGCCTCGAACGAGGAAAGCGCCTCCTTGAAACCCTTCCGAATGAAGTCGTCCTCCCACGCTGCGACAACGATATCTGCCGGATCACACACTTCCCTTGCTGCAAGGATGTCTGTGAGAAGGCGCTCGCCATCGTCGTCTGTGACTGCAGGTCGTGACAGGGACACGTAGCTGTTGAGAGGCGCATGCTTGCGGCGGGTGGCCGTCTTGATCGCCGTGATCATCTGGCGAGTCACGCATAGTTCGGCAAACGACCGGAAACTCGACTGACGGGAGGGGTCGTAGTCGCGGATGGCCTTGAACAGGCCAATCATGCCCTCCTGGATGATGTCCTCGCGATCCCCGCCCGCGAGAAAATATGACCTCGCCTTGCATCTCACAAGGCTACGGTACTTGCGAACCAGCTCTGTCGAGGCACGCTGATCGCCAGATTGAGCGGCCTTCACGAGGGCCAGCTCGGTGCCACGCATCGTACCAGGCAAGCTATGCGTGGCTTGCATTCGTGCATCCAATCACAATCCCCCCTGCGAAATCCCCATATTTGTTGGGGTGATGGATGGCGCCACCGGCATGGCGCGAGACGCATCGTCCCTCGACAATAAGCGGATTGCCACAGAACTGTCAACGAGGGCCTCGAATGTTGGGGGATCCTGACGAACGTTCTCGCTTTTCGTTAGCTGGAACACGAACAATCGCTTGCCTGCCAAGCGTTCAACGGCGTCCCCGTGCCCAACTCGAGAGAGCTTCCCTCGTCGAGGCATCCAGCAGGTCCTCAACAGCGACGCGCTTGCCCGCGAACGTCGTCGCGCTCTCCTGTCGCTCGAGCCGCTCGGCACTCATCGCTTCGGCAAACTCGCCGGACGACAGCCTTTCGGCTCCAAGGCCGAGCGTCACCCATTGAGTTTCCGCGTCGGAAGTCACGACCGTGACCTGGTCACCGGCCCCGCGACGGCGCGCGGCAAGCTCCTCGATGACCTCGTCCGCCTCGTGTCCGTATGCGGAGAACACGACCGTCACGCCGGCGGCATCGTGCGGCGCTCCATCCGAGGCAGGGTTCTCCGCTCCGTCAAAAACGATGAGCGCCTCGGTGACGTCGTGCGCATGTGCTGCCACGTCAGCAACGAGAAGCGCGCGCGCCGCGTCCATGTCCCGCCTCGCCAGGGTGGCGTAGCGGTCAGCAGCCTGAATGACGTTGTAGCCGTCTACGATCAACACGGACGCCATGCCTACTCACTCGATTCCAGCCTGCGAACCCATTCGAACATGAGAGCCGTCGCAGCATTCGCGACGTTCAGGGAGCCCGTCCGTCCCCGCACGGGGAGCCGGACGAGGTAGTCGCAGGACTCTTCCGCAAGTCTGGACAGACCCGTGCCTTCGCCTCCCAGGACGAGAACGGTCCTGCCTTCGATCGGGGCTTCCCAAACGGTCTGCTCGGCATGCTCGCTCGCCCCGGCAACCCAGTAGCCGGCGTCCTTCAGTTCACCGAGCGCACGCACGAGATTCACCGTGCGGACAACCTCCAGATGGGCAAGCGCTCCCGCGGACGTCTTGAAGGCTGCAGCCCCTACGGCAGCGCTACGCCTCTCGGGGATGACGAGTGCGTGCGCACCGGCAACCTCGGCAGAACGCGCGATGGCGCCGAGGTTCTGAGGGTCGGTCACATGGTCCAACGCGACGATCAGGCTCCAGGCCTCATCCCGATTGCGCTCGACGACGTCGGCCAGCGATGTGTAGTCGAAAGCCGCCAGCGCTGCTATCACGCCTTGGTGCGCGCCTCTTGCGCTCATCTCGTCAAGTACTCGGCGCGACTCCACCGACAACGCTATGCGTCCGTCATCGGCAAGCCGCTGGATCTCCGCCAGCGCGTCCGAGCTGTGCAAGCCTTCGGCCAGGACTATTCGGTGAATCGGCAGTCCCGCCCGGAGAGCCTCGAGGACGGCGTTGCGACCCTCGATGAGCTCGTCCACGTCTTCACGCCTTCGGCGAATAGGAGACACGCTGCCCCTGTGCCGTGTCCTCGACCGTGATACCCAAGTACGCCAGTCCGTCGCGGACCGCGTCAGCAGCCGCCCAGTTGTGATCGGTACGTGCTACCGCGCGCGCGGCCAGAAGTGCGTCCACGGCGGCCACGGGGTCGCACCCCGCGTAGCCGGCGAGGTCGGTGGCAAGCTGGATCACGGCCTCGGGAAACTCGCCCACCCGCTCTTCCGGAAGCTCGATGCCGAGAACACCGAGGAGTTGCTCGATCGTCTCCGCCGCCTGGTTCAGTAGCGGAACGTTCTCGCTGTGCTCTCCGATGCCGAATCCGCCGAGGAATCGATTCGTCGTGCGCACCAGCTCGAACACGGCTGCGAGAGCGCCGGCCGTGTTGAAGTCGTCGTCCATCTCGGCAACGAACTTCTCGCGCGCGTTCTCGATGTTGCCGGCGAGTGCCTTCCGCTCATCGGTTGTCGCCGGTCGAACGGCCCACGGGGCGTCGGATTCGAGAGCGCGCCGCACTTCGCGCACGGGCACCACCAATCGCTCGAGAGCGGTCTGGGCCTCATCGAGGCGCTCGGTCGAGAAATCGAGCGGACTCCGGTAGTGCGTCTGCAGCATCATCAGACGGATCACGGGCGCATCGTACTCCTCGAGCACCTCTTTCAGCAGCATGAAGTTGCCGAGCGACTTGCTCATCTTCTCCGCATTGACCTGGAGCAGGCCCCCGTGCATCCAGTAGCGCGTGAAGGGCTCGCCCGTCGCAGCTTCGGACTGGGCGACCTCGTTCTCGTGGTGCGGGAAGATCAGGTCACTCGCTCCCCCATGGATGTCGAACGTGACGCCGAGTTCCTTCTCGGACATGACCGAACACTCAAGATGCCATCCAGGACGGCCTTCGCCCCACGGAGAAGGCCAGCGTGGCTCACCCGGCTTGGCGGCCTTCCAGAGGGCAAAGTCGAGCGGGTCCTGCTTCCGCTCGTCCACGTCCACTCGAGCACCGGCCTCGAGTTCCTCGATATCCCTGCCCGAAAGCTTGCCGTAGCCGCCGAAAGAGCGAACCGAGAAGAAGACGTCGCCTTCTACGGCGTACGCATGCCCTCGGTCCATCAAGCGCTGAACCATCTCGATCATCTCGATGATGGTTTCGGTGGCCCTGGGTTGAACGGTCGGGGTCCTGACGCCGAGTTCACTCATCGCCTTCTCGAAGGCAACCGTGTACTCGTGCGCGACCTCTGCCGAGGATCGACCCTCTTCCTTCGCCTTGTTGATGATCTTGTCGTCGACGTCGGTGATGTTCTGAACGAACCGAACGTCGTAGCCCCTGTACTCGAGATACCTGCGAATGACATCGAAGGACAGGAACGTGCGCGCATTGCCGATGTGGATGTGGTTGTACACCGTCGGGCCGCATACATACATCGCGACGCGCTGCGGATCGCGCGTCACGAGTTCTTCCTTGCTCCTCGTCATCGTGTTGTATAGCCGAATGGCCATCCGATCTACTCCGTCCCCTGCGGCTTGGGCTCCCCAGGGCTCGCATCCGGACCCTCGTTGGATTCGTTCCCTCTAGATTCCTCAGCACTCTGCTCGCGTATCGCTGCCTCTTCTTGCGAGACTCTCGACTCAAGGACATCGATGCGACGTTGGAGCTGCCTGAACATCTCCACAACGGGATCCGGCAGGTCCTCGTGGTGGAGGTCGACCGTCTCGACTCGCCGTCCCTCACGCACTACCACGCGCCCTGGGATTCCCACGACCGTGCAGTTCGGCGGAACGTCTCTGATAACCACGGCACCGCCACCGACTTTGGAGCCGCGGCCGATGGTGATATCGCCGAGCACGGTCGCTCCGACACCAACGACCACGCAGCTCTCCAGAGTGGGATGACGCTTCCCCTTCTCCTTGCCAGTGCCGCCGAGGGTGACACCCTGGTACAGCGTCACGTCGTCATGGATGACGGTCGTCTCTCCGATCACCACTCCCATGCCGTGATCTATGAAGAAGCGGTTTCCGATGGTTGCGCCCGGGTGTATCTCGATACCGGTGAAGAATCGTCCGACCTGGCTCGACCATCGCGCGATGCCCCGAAGCCCGCGAACCCAAAGCCAGTGGTTGACACGGTGCCCCCAAACCGCATGGAGACCCGGGTAGTTGACGACCACGTTCAACGTCGACGTCGCCGCAGGGTCGCGTTCCTTTACGGTGCGTATGTCCTCTTTCAGGAGGCTAGACATGGAGACATCCTTCGTGAGCGCGGGATCCGCGCAGAACAACGTGCGTCTTCCATCACGTTCACTCACATAATCTACGAGTCGATGGCCCGACTCAAGCGACGCACCAGCCGCTCCCTGTCCGGGAGTGGCGTGCAGCCGGCAGTTCCAAGAGCGCCGTGCGAGCTCCGCAGATGCAGAGGTCGCCGGAAGGACTCGGAGCGAAGCGAAGCCGTTCCCTCACGCCCGAGCACGCTCCAGGAGCACGACGGCATAGGCAGCCGCACCGTCTCCTCGCCCTATGGCGTCAAGTCCCTCTGTCGTGGTGGCCTTCACGCCAATCGAAGTCTGCGCGACCGCCAATGCGCTCGCGATGGCGCTGCGCATCTGGTCGCGATACTGGGCGATCTTGGGCTGCTCGAGCACGACGACGCAGTCCGCATCCACCAGACTCCAGCCACCGTCATGCATTGCCGAGGCGACTCGGCGAAGCAGTTCGATGCTGGACGCCCCCTCGAACGCCGGGTCCGTGTCCGGAAAGAGCTCGCCGATGTCACCCGCACGCATCGCTCCCAGGATCGCATCCATTAGGGCATGTACAAGCACGTCTGCATCCGAATGCCCCGACAGACCCCGTTCGCAGGGGATGGTCACGCCGCCCAGGACCAAAGTGCGGTCCTCGGCAAAGGCATGCATGTCGAATCCCACACCTACTCGCATCGCGTTCACCTGGTTCTGTCTCTGGTCTCAAGAATCGCTTCAACGATGGCTACGTCTTCATCGACGGTCACCTTGATGTTGTCCCGTGGTCCTTCGAACATCCCCACCCGACCACCGATCGCCTCGACAAGGCTTGCGTCGTCGGTACCGGTCCGACCCTCTCTTGAGGCATCTGCGAAGGCGTCCTGCAGTGCTTCGGCGCGAAAGACCTGTGGTGTCTGGGCCACCCAGTATCTCGAGCGGTCCGGAGTCTCTACAACCACATCA
>JAOUET010000121.1 GCA_029858605.1 Coriobacteriia bacterium
GAGAACCTCCTCGACCACCCCCTGCGCCGCCGCGTGACGCGACGGGTACATCGTGAGGCGCACGACGACGATGTCGCCGTTCTCCGCACCGGCGGTGTTCCGCGAATCGATGAAGATGTCGTTGCGCAAGCGCACGTCAGAGGGAATCACTATGCCCACTCGTCCGTGCAGATGGAACCGCCCGACCACGCTCTCGTGCGCGCGTTCCAGCACCTTCATGACTACGCCCGCGCGTCCGGGACGCCCTTTCGAGCGTCGCAGACGCACTCCGACGACGTCGCCGTGCATGGCACCGTTGGTGTGCTTCACGGCGACGTAGATGTCGCCTTCCGACGCCTCCACGAAGCCGTAGCCTTTGCGGTTCATCTCGATTCGACCGACGATCAGGCCGCTTTGACTCGCCTTGCGCACGCGCTTCTCGCGTCGGGCCACCAGACCTCCTCGGCGTCGAATATCGCGGGTCGCACGCCCGCATCATCGTCCGTTGCGAGACTAGCGCATTCGGCCTCTCCGGGGGATGGCTCGAATGCTAGAATCGAGACAGACCGCTAACGGAGTTCGAGAACGACTGGAGATATACCTCGCATGGATCCCATCCGACCGCTTGCCCCGTGCCTCGTCGGCAGCGGTACCCTTACGCACCCGCGCGACATGATCCGCGCGCTGGAAACACTCGAATCGCTGGACTACGTGTACGAGGTCGACGGCGCCGTCGTCGCCCAAGGCAGGGCCACCCTGGTCAAGCTGATGGCGGACCTCGAATCCGCGACGATGGCTGTGAACGGCTGCTTGTTCCTCAACGTCGCCAGCTTCCGCTACCTCGATTTCGCAACCGAAGACGACGGCATGTGCGTGATGCGCCTCTTCGGCGACGGAACGGTGTTGACGCTAGTCGCCGAACCCGAGAACGCCACGATGCCGAAGGGTCAGCTTCGCCTTCTGGAGGAAGCGCCGTTCGATCTGGAGTCCTACGTCGTCGAAGAGGAAGAAGACGACTAGGGGTCTGTTTCTCCGCGCGTCAACCCGACTGCCTGGAGCCTGCCTCGTCCGGCAAGCCCGCCTAGGACTGATCTCTCGCGATCGCGAGCGCGCGCTGAAGCTGCGTGTCGGTCTCCGGCTCTTGCTGCAGCACCGGATCCATTTCGAGTTCCACGTCCGGCGTCAGGCCGACGCCGTCGATGAGACGGTTGTTCGGCGTCAGGTAGTGGGCGATCGTGAACTTGATCCCTCCACCGAACGTCAGTGGCTCTACAGTCTGCACGGCAGCCTTGCCGAAGGTCTGCTCGCCTACGAGCTTCGCACGCCCGTGGTCCTGCAGCGCCCCGCCGAGGACTTCGCTTGCCGAAGCAGAGTTGCCGTTGACCAACATGACCAGCGGCTTGTCCGTGGCGGTCTTGCCACTCGCACGGTACTCCTCGACGGGTTCGACACGGCTCTCGACGCGCACGATGACTCCGTCTGCGACGAACAGCGATGCGACGTCTACAGAGGACTGGAGCAGGCCGCCCGGGTTGTCGCGCACGTCCAGCACGAAGGCGCGCGCGCCCTCGCCTTCGAGTTCCCCGATGGCGCTGCGTAGCTCCTCGGCAGACTGCTGGTTGAACGCGAGCAGGCGCAAGTAGCCCACGTCACCCTCCATGCGCTGCTCCACGTTGGGAATGTCGATCCTGGCGCGCTCGATCGTGTACGCCTGCGTCTCGCCCGAATCCGGGCGGAACACCCCCACCTCGACCGTCGTGCCTTCCGGCCCGCGGATGCGCCGCACGACCTCGTCTATGTCCCAAGCTTCTTTGGTGTCCCCGTCGATGCTGCGTATCTCGTCATCCGCCTGGATGCCCGCCTCTTCGGCAGGCGTACCCTTGATCACGGAAACGACGTAGACGGTCTCTCCACGTTGCGAGATCGTGATTCCTATTCCAAAGAATGCGCCGTCGTTCTGCTCCTGGAAGTACTCCCAGTGTCGCGGGTCGAAGTACGCAGCGTACGTGTCGTCGAGGGAGCGTAGAAGACCGCTGATAGCACCGGCCGTCTTCGACTCCTCGGAAGTCGGCGTGAGCGCGTCTTGGTCGAGCAGCCACTCGACCTCCTCCACCCTCTCGCCGAGATCAGACGCCGCAGGCGGCTCCACGCCGACGACGCGGCTCCAGCCAGGAGCGGCTCGCTGTACCGTGACGCCCGCAGCGAACGACATCGCCATGAGAATGGCGACGACGAAGACCACTACTGCGATACGGTATCCGCGTCTCATGTCCGTCTTCCGACTCTCGAAATGGGACTCGCGACCGCTACACCTTGAGGTAGCGGCGCAGGGCCAGGCCCGAACCTATCAGGCCGATGAGGATGCCTCCTCCGATGAGGATCAGCGATATCTGTACCATGACGCTACCGCTGAGTCCCAAATCGAGGAAGGCAAGTACTTCACGCAGCCGTGGCATGATGGCCCTCTCCAGCACGACGATGGTACCAATCGCCAGGGCCGCACCGATGAGTGCTTGGAATACTCCCTCCAGCAGGAACGGCGTGCGAATGAACCAGTTCGACGCACCCACGAGACGCATGATGCCGATCTCCTTGCGGCGCGCGTATATCGCAAGCCGAATCGTGTTGTTGATGAAGATCAGGCTGACGATCGCGAGCATCCCGATGAACACGACTTCGACGGTGCGCACCACACGCGTGAGTGCGAAGAGCCGGTTCACTATCTGCTTCGCATACTTCAGCGACTCCTCGGGATTGTCGGGCTTGTCCGCAACCTGGGGGAAGGTCGGATTGCCCTTGATCTTCGCTACGACGACCTCTACCTCGCGCGCATCGATCAGCTTGACATCGAGCGAGGCCGGCAGAGGATTGCCCTCCATCTGCTCGATGATCTCAGGGCTCTCCTTCATGTCCTCCTTGAACTTGGCAAGCGCCTCTTCCTTGGAGGTGTAGTTCACGGCCTCGACGAGGGGGTCCGACGAAAGGAACTGCTGCAGTTCGAGCATGTCCTCTTCGGCAAACCCGTCTTTGAGGAAGATCTGTATCTCGACCTTGCTCTCCACGTCCTTGACGATCTCCGTCACCACGTAGCCGGTCGCAAAGGAGACACCCACGAGCAGAAGCGAAAGGTAGATCGTGATCACGGCGCCTAGGCTCATGATCCAGTTGCGCCGGAAGTTGATCACCGACTCGCGCAAGAAGTAGCCGATGCTAATCGTCATACCCGTAGACTCCTCGGTCCTGGTCGCGGATGATGCGGCCGTTCTCGAGTGCGATGACGCGCCGACGCATCGAGTCGACCATTTCGCGATCGTGGGTTGCGACCAGGACGGTCGTCCCCGTCTTGTTGATGCGTGAGAGCAGACTCATGATGCCTAGCGACGTCTGCGGGTCCAAGTTGCCTGTGGGCTCGTCCGCAAGCAGAAGCGGCGGCCGGTTGACGAATGCACGAGCGATCGAGACACGCTGCTGCTCGCCGCCGGACAGCTCGTCCGGGTAGCTCTCCATCTTGTCCTCGAGGCCAACGAGGCGCAGCACCTCGGGGACCTGCGTCCGAGTGACGTGCCGGCTTCGGCCGATGACCTCTAGGGCGAACGCCACGTTCTCGTAGGCGGTCTTGGTCGGCAGCAGCTTGAAGTCCTGGAAGACGCAGCCGATGTTCCGGCGCAGAAAGGGCACCTTCCAGTTCTTCAGACGGATGAGGTCCTGACCCGCGACAACGATGTGTCCGCGAGTCGGGAAGATCTCGCGAAGGAGCAGCTTGATGAGGGTAGACTTGCCGGATCCCGAGTGACCGACGACGAACACGAACTCGCCCTGCTCGATCTCTACGTCAATGTCGACGAGGGCTGGCTTCTCGGCCGCGTAGAACTTGTCCACGCCGCGCATGCTGATCATTTAGGGCATCACTTCCTGTGAGCGGAGCGTGCGTGAGGATCCCTTGCCTCGAACCCCGAGGGACAATGTTAGCAAAACGGGCACCCGCCGCGCGCGCGAGACTCGGTATTCACGAAAACGACACCTGAAGGGTCGGCGCCTATCTTGCCTTCGCAGCGATCGCGTCACGGGCCGCGCCGGCGATGTCTTCGACAGTCAGTCCGAAGTAAGTGAGCAGCTCGGAAGGCGCTCCAGACGTGCCGAATGCGTCGCGAACGCCGATTCTGCGCAACGGGACGGGCGACATCTCGCCCAGCACCTCCGCGACCGCCGAGCCCAGGCCCCCGATGATCGAGTGTTCCTCGCACGCCACGACCGCTCCGGTCTTCGATGCCGAAGCCGATATCTTCTCGGCATCGAGCGGCTTGATCGTGGCGACGTCGACTACCTCGGCCGATACTCCCTCGCCGTCGAGGATGCGCGCGGCCTCCAGCGCCTGCGACACCATGAGACCGCAAGCAGCCAGCGTCACATCGCTGCCCTCGCGAACGACGTTCGCCTTCCCTATCTCGAATTCGAAGCCCTTCTCGTAGACCTGCGGCACACAAGCTCGACCGAGCCGGATGTAGAAGGGTCCCGGCGTCGTCGCGGCGACTCTGATGGCACCCTTCGCCGCGTGGTAGTCGGCGGGGACCAGAACGCGCATGCCGGGCAGCACGCGCATGAGCGCGATGTCCTCCAGCATCTGATGCGAGCCGCCGTCCGGACCGACGGTCACGCCGGAGTGCGTCGGGGCTAGCTTCACGTCGAGCTTCGAGTAGCACACCGTGTTGCGGACCTGGTCGTACGCTCGACCGGTCGCGAAGACCGCGAAGGAGCCCGTGAACGCTATCTTGCCGGAGACGGCCAAGCCGGCAGCGGTGTCGATCATGTTCTGCTCTGCGATCCCGACGTTGAAGAAACGGTCGGGGTGAGCCGCGGCGAACTTCGCGGTCGTCGTGGACTTCGACAGGTCGGCGTCGACGGCGACCACGTCGTGACCCTCGTCGACCAGCTCGGTGAGCGTCTCGCCGAACGCCTCGCGGGTTGCACGATCGCTCACTGCGCTGACTCCCCTTTCGCAACGGCAAGGGCAAGCTCGCCCAGCGCCTTCGTCGTCTCTTCGGCATTGGTGGCCTTGCCGTGCCAGTCGGCAACGTTCTCCATGAACGAAACGCCTTTGCCCTTCACGGTCCGACATACGAGTACCGTGGGCACGCCTTCCGTTTCGGCGGCCTGGCCGAACGACGCGTGCAGCTCGACCGGGTCGTGACCGTCGGCCTCTATGACGCGCCAGCCGAAGGCACGGAACTTCTCCTCCACCTCGCCCAGATCGATCACGTCTTTGCAGGCGCCGTCGATCTGCAGGCCGTTGTAGTCCACGATGGCGGTCAGGTTGTCCAGGCAGTGGTGAGCCGCGAACATCGCCGCCTCCCAGACCTGCCCTTCCTGCAGCTCGCCGTCACCGACGAGGCAGTACACGCGCGCGGCGCTCTTGTCCAGGCGCAGACCCAGCGCGATTCCGTTGGCGACCGAGAGACCCTGGCCCAGCGAGCCGGTGGAGACCTCGACGCCCGGCGTCTTCTTCGAGTCCGGATGGCCCTGGAGTATGGAGCCCAGCTTCCGGAGCGTCTTGAGGTGGTCGCGGCCGAAGTAGCCCGCTTCGGCAAGCGCTGCGTAGAGCACCGGTGCCGCATGGCCCTTCGAGAGCACGAAGTAGTCGCGCTCGGCCCACTTCGGGTTCGTGGGATCGTGTCTCAGCACGCCGCCGAAGTACAGCGTGGCGACTATGTCGGCGGCGGAAAGCGAACCCCCGGGATGCCCCGAGCCCGCTTCGGCGATCATCTCGACTATGTCGAGACGCATGCGCGCGGCCTTGGACTCCACCACGCTCAGATTCAATGCAGCCATCTTGTTGCGGCCAACCCCCCGTGTCGTTCTCGGTCAGTCGAAATCGAAGCAGCGCCCTGACGGAGGTGCGAGGTGGGTCGTGATGTGTCGCGGCGCTTGCCGAATGCTAGCACACGACGACGGCGCGTGGTCGGCGC
>JAOUET010000185.1 GCA_029858605.1 Coriobacteriia bacterium
CACCCGGTCATCATGAGCGGCGCCGAGAGCGCGTTTTCGCGCGACGAGTCGGTCTTTGACACCGCGCATGTGATGGAGCGCTACGTCGATGCCGTCGTGATACGCACGTTCGAGCAGTCGCTGCTCGAGCAGTTCGCCGAAGCGGCATCGGTGCCAGTGATCAACGCGTTGAGCGATGAGTTTCATCCATGCCAGGTCCTGGCGGACTTGCTGACCATCGAGGAGCATCTTGGCCGGCTTGAGGAAGTAGCGTTTGCCTACGTTGGCGACGGCAACAACATGGCGCACTCTTACCTCCTCGGCGGGGCGCTTGCGGGAATGCGCGTCAGACTTGCGTGTCCGGACGGCTTCGGGCCGAAGGAAGAGGTCGTCGAGCATGCGCACGGGATCGCGGCAGCCACCGGGGCGAGCGTAGATGTCCTCGATGACCCGGGGGAGGCCGTGGCGGAAGCCGACGTGGTGGCGACGGACACGTGGGCATCGATGGGATTCGAAGCGGAGCATGACTCTCGTCTGGAGGCGTTCGCCGGCTTCACGGTGGACGCCCAGCTCATGAAGCGGGCGAGACCCGGGGCGCTCTTCATGCACTGTCTGCCCGCGCATCGCGGGGAGGAAGTGCTCGACGAAGTAATCGACGCAGACTACTCGATCGTGTTCGACGAGGCGGAGAACCGCCTGCACGCCCAGAAAGCACTGCTGTCACTCGTGCTCGGCGTGTCTGGATGAGGGAGGGCGGCAGGCGAGACATGGGAAAGCGTCAGCTACGACAGGAAGAGATCAGGCGAATCGTGCGCGAGGAGCGAATACGCACTCAGCACGATCTGGTTCAGCGACTGACCAAGTTCGGCTACAAGTGCACCCAGGCGACGATCTCTCGCGATGTCACCGAGATGGGCCTGAAGAAGCTTTCCGAAGGAGTCTACGTCCTTGGCGAGGATCTGCACCTGCAACGAATGATCGCCGAACTGGTACTCAGAGTGGTACACACGAACAACCTCGTGCTGGTCAAGACGACACCGGGGACGGCACAGGGGGTGGCAGCGGCTCTGGACGCCGCAGACCTCGAGGACATCCTCGGGAGCATCGCAGGGGACGACACGATTCTCGCCATCACTGCGGACGAGGGCGCTGCGTCGCGACTGCAGGACCACATCGACAAGTTCAGAGGTGTCTAGCCGCACCCGAAAAGACCGAGGAAGGGACAGAAACACCGTGGCCAAAGATGTCTGCGTACTCGCATACTCCGGGGGACTCGATACGTCGGTCGCGATCCAATGGATCAAGGAGCACCACGACGTCGACGTCGTGGCCATCGCCGTAGATGTGGGCCAGGAGCGTCAGGATCTCGAGTTCGTTCGGCAGAAGGCGCTCGACATCGGTGCGTCCGAGTCCATCGTCGTAGACGTGCGCGAGGAGTACGTCGAGGAGTTCCTCGCCAAGGCGCTCAAGGCGAACGCGCTCTACGAGAACAAGTATCCTCTGGTGTCGGCTCTGTCGCGGCCGATCATCGTCAAGTATCTCGTTGATGAAGCGCACAGGTGTCGCGCCAGGTACATCGCGCATGGCTGCACGGGCAAGGGCAACGATCAGGTCCGCTTCGAGGTGGGCATAGCTGCGCTCGACCCTGAGATCGAGGTCATCGCGCCCGTTCGCGAGTGGGACTTGAAGACACGCGAGCAAGAGATGGAGTACGCGGCCGAGAGAGGCATCCCGGTTCCGACCACGAAGGCGAGCCCCTACTCGATCGACGACAACCTTTGGGGACGCGCGATCGAAT
Organism: Coriobacteriia bacterium; assembly: GCA_029858605.1. Lineage (GTDB taxonomy): Bacteria > Actinomycetota > Coriobacteriia > Anaerosomatales > JAENZW01 > JAENZW01. The sequence continues at coordinate 1,778 of JAOUET010000185.1, forward strand.
GTGGTGTGCTGGAGGACCCGTGGGTCGAGCCGCCGTCCGACATCTACACGCTGACGGCCGATTCAAGGGGCGACTCGTGCGATGAACCCGAGTACGCCGTGATCACGTTCGAGCAGGGCATCCCCATTGCGCTGGATGCCGAAGTGGTGAGCTTTCACGAGATTATCAACCGGATGAACGAGCTGGCCGGAAGACACGGATTCGGCAGAATCGACATGATCGAGAACCGGCTGATCGGGGTGAAGTCGCGCGAGATCTACGAAGTGCCCGGCGCACTGACGCTGATCACGGCCCACAAGGCTCTCGAGGATCTGTGCCTCGAACGCGAGGTCCTGCACTACAAGCTCGGTGTCGAGCAGAAGTGGGCGGAGCTTGTATACAACGGGATGTGGTTCTCGCCACTGAAGGAGGCGCTCGACGGGTTCATCGAGACGACGCAACAACTCGTGAGCGGCGACGTTCGCCTGCGGTTCTACAAGGGTTCGTGCGTGACCGTTGGTCGGCGGAGCGCCTACTCGCTCTACGACTACAACCTCGCCACCTACGATGAAGCGGACACTTTCGATCATGAGGCCGCGAAGGGCTTCATCGATCTCCATGGCCTGCCTGTGAGGGTCTGGGCACGCATGCGGCGCAAGGTCGGCAAGGAAGGGGAGGTGTAGCGGCTAGTGGCTGACGCCAAGAAGCCCTGGGGCGGGCGGTTCGAGAAGTCCCCAAGCCGTTTCCTCGAGGAATTCGGGGCCTCGCTTCCGACCGATCGGCGCATGTGGGCCGAGGACATCGGGGGCTCGATCGCGCACGCGAGGATGCTTGCCGAGCAAGGGATCATCTCTTCGGAGGACGCGGACGCGATCGAGACCGGGCTTTCCCAGATATACCGCGAGATCCGCGAGGGCTCGTTTGACTTCGACGTCGCCGATGAGGACATTCATATGGCCATCGAGAGGGCGCTGATCGACCGGGTGGGCCCCGCAGGTGCGCGGCTGCACACCGGCAGGTCTCGCAACGATCAGGTCGCGCTGGATACCCGCATGTATGCCAAGCGAACCGCATCCAGTCTGGTGGGGCAGGTCACCGAGCTCCTGGAGACGCTCCTTGGGTTGGCCGAAGAGCATCTCGGCGTCGTGATGCCGGGCTACACTCACCTGCAGAAAGCGCAACCCGTGCTGCTGTCCCATCACCTGCTCGCGTACTTCTGGATGTTCTCGCGGGACGTGGTGCGGCTGCGGATCGCCTTCGAGTCTGCCGACGTCATGCCTCTCGGGAGTGCTGCACTCGCCGGCACCACGTTCCCCATCGATCGGCGGATGGTGGCAGAGCGCCTCGGTTTTGCCGCAGTATCTGCGAACTCTATGGACTCGGTGTCAGATCGCGACTTCTTGCTTGATCTGACGTATGCGTGTGTGGTGGCGATGGTGCACATCTCCCGCTTCTGCGAGGAACTCATACTCTGGTCGAGTGATGAGTTCGGCTTCGTGTCGATGGACGATGCATATGCGACGGGTTCCAGCATCATGCCTCAGAAGAAGAACCCGGATTTTGCCGAGTTGGCTCGCGGCAAGACCGGTCGCGTTGTCGGGGACCTCACGTCCCTGCTCGTGACGCTGAAAGGCCTCCCTCTCGCGTACAACAAGGACATGCAGGAGGACAAGGAAGCCGCATTCGACGCCGCCGATACGCTGTCCGACGTTCTCGCCGTCGTCGATGGGATGCTCAAGTCTGCGAGCTTCGACGCCGCAAGGATGCGCTCGGGTGCGAAAGGCGGCTTCATGGTCGCAACCGATCTCGCCGACTACCTCGTGG
>JAOUET010000250.1 GCA_029858605.1 Coriobacteriia bacterium
AGGCGCACGAGGTGGTGGGGAAGCTGGTGCTCGGGCTAGAGAAGGAGGGCCGTACCCTTCAGGATCTCTCGGCTGAGGAATACGGCACTCTCGACCCTGCGTTCGGCCCGGACGTACTCGAAGTTGTCGACATCGATGCCGCTGTCGCCCGCCGGACCAGCGCGGGCGGGACGGCTCCGAGTGCAGTGGAGGCACAGCTCGCAATCGCGCGGGAAGCGCTCGAGGCAGACATCGCGTGGCTCGACGCGATCACTGCCGACTAGCTGCTCCAGAGGCGTCCCATGCCGGAACTCGACAACGTGGCCATAGCCAGACAACTCGAGCTGATGGGCGATTTGCTCGAGATCGCCGGAGCCGACAAGTTCCGCTTTCTGTCGTATCGCAAGGCCGCGAACTCGATCCGCGCGTGGCCCGAGCAGCTCTCCGCACTGGCCGATGACGGTCGACTCACCGAAGTGCCCGGTATCGGCAAGAAGCTCGCCGCAAGCATCGAGGAGATGCTCCATCGAGGAACCTTCGCGGAACTCGAAGAAGCGAAGAAGGCGATACCGCCGGGCCTGGTCGAAGTGATGGACATCCCTGGCGTCGGACCGAAGCGCGCCAAGCAGTTCTACGACAAGCTCGGCGTTGATTCGGTCGGCGCTCTCAACAAGATGTTGGACTCCGGCAAGCTTGAGAAGCTCGGCGGCATGGGAGCGAAGTCGGTCGAGAACATTCGCAAGGGGCATGCGGCGTACCTAGCACATCACGGACGGATGCTTCTCATGGACGCGCTGCCTCTCGCGGACCGGATGGTCGAGAAGCTTGAAGCACTTCCTTCGGTGGTTCGGGCGGTGCCTGCCGGATCGCTCAGACGCATGCAGGAGACCATCGGCGATATCGACATCATCGTGGCTTCCGACGAACCCGAGGTCGTGATGGCTGCGGTGCGAGACCTTCCTGTCGTCGCCGAAGTCATCGCAAGCGGGGCGACGAAGACCAGCGTTCTGACGACCTCGGGACCGCAGGTGGACGTCCGTGTGGTGAGGCCTGACGAGTTCGGTGCCGCCCTCCAGTACTTCACCGGATCCAAGGAGCACAACGTCCACCTTCGCGAGATCGCCAAGAAGCGTGCCCTCAAGGTGAACGAGTACGGCGTGTTCCGAGTGGGCGAGGACGGGTCGGAGGGCCAGCGCCTGGGCGGCGCTTCCGAGGACGAGGTATACAGGCTCCTCGGCATGGAGGTGCCGCCTCCCGAGATCCGGCACGACACCGGGGAGATCGACGCGGCCGAGGCGCACGAGCTGCCGCGTCTGCTCGAGTCGGGAGACATCCGCGGCGACTTCCACGTGCACTCGTCGAGCACGGACTCCCACTCCACTATCGAGGAGAACCGGGCGATGGCATCCGAGCTCGGATACGAGTACGTCGTGGTGACCGACCACGCCTACGATCTGCGCATGGTCGGCGGGCTCTCGGTCGAACAGCTCGAAGAGCAATGGGCGCACGTGGACCGCCTGAACGCCGAGGATAGCGGCCCGGTCGTGCTCAAGGGAATCGAACTGAACATCGGCGCGGACGGCGGGGTGGACTACGGGCCGGACGTACTCGCTCGTTTCGACTTGTGCGTCGCCTCCCTGCACAGCGGGTGGAACGAGCCTGCCGAAGTCGTCACGCAGCGGCTGCTTCGCGCAATGGAGAATCCGTTCGTCGATATCATCGGGCATCCGACGGGGCGCGTCATCGGTCGTCGCGATCCGCTCTCGCTGGACATGGACGCCGTCCTGGCGAAAGCCGCCGAAACCGGCACGATTATGGAAGTCAACGCCTATCCGGACCGCCTCGACCTATGCGACACGCACCTGCGCCTTGCGCGGCGTCTTGGCGTTCGGATAGCCATCGGAACGGATGCGCACCGCGCGGAGCACATGCGGTACATGCGCTACGGCGTGGCGACTTGTCGCCGGGGTTGGATCAGTGCCGAGGAGTGCTTGAATGCACAGCCGCTGGACGTGGTCAGGTCGTGGCTCAGGCGGTCGCGCTAGACGATGAGCAGCAATCCGGCGACGTGGTACAGGGCGAGGGCGCCGTACAATACCGTCGCGGCGAATGCGACCTGCAGTACCCGCCGGTAGCGCCGCAACCACCACACGCCGGCGGTCACCAGAAGCATCACCCCTACTTTGAACAGCGCTGCGGTCGCCAAGCCTTGCTGGAATGCAGCATGCATGAGGGGGTTCGCCTCGATTGCACCCATGGAGAGCCCGAGCCGGGTAAACGTCAAGTCGAGGACGTTCAGGAGATTGAGCGTCACGGCGAGGGCCACGAGCAGCCAGGGGTTGTCGTCGAGGGCCTCAGTGACGGGGTAGCGC
>JAOUET010000122.1 GCA_029858605.1 Coriobacteriia bacterium
TGTCCTGTCCGACCTGCGGAAGGTGCGAGGTCGACCTCATCCCGATCGCCACGGAGGTCGAGCGCCGTCTCGCAAAGCGCAGGACTCCGCTGAAGGTGGCTGTGATGGGCTGCGTCGTCAACGGCCCGGGTGAGGCGCGGGAGGCGGACATCGGCGTGGCTGCGGGCAAGGGCGTCGGGCTCCTGTTCGCGAAAGGCGAGGTCCTGCGAAAGGTCCCAGAGGCCGAGATAGTCGATGCGCTCATGCAGGAGATCGAGCGCATCGAGGGCAGTCCGTAGCCCCCAGAAGGTCGATTCCGTGCTCGCGAAGGTACTGCTATCCTGTCCTCGGCCTGTCTGATCGAAGGAAATCCAGAGAGAGGAGCCTCTGCTATGGGTGAGAAGGTTCGGGTCGCGGTCATCGGCGGCGGTCGCACGGGTGGACCGTTGCTCGAGAACCTGCTGGAGCTGCCGTACGTCGTGGTGGTGGGGGTCGCAGACAAGGACTCGGAATGTCGCGGAGCCGAACTCGCAAAGCAGCACGGCTTCCTGTTCACTAACGACGCCGCCGTCTTCGCCGCTCGCAACAACGAAATCGACGTCATCATCGAGGTGTCGGGTGATCCCTCGGTCAAACCCGCTCTCAAGGACGCCTTCCAGACAAACGACAACCGACACACGATAATCCTTCACGATCTTGTGGCGCGCCTGGTCCTGAGTCTCGCCATGGGCAGCAACGAGCTCATTCCGACGTACCATCCCGACGACGAGGGTATCGGCTAACATGACCGTCGCTCTCCGCTTCAGCGAACTCTACGCACCGACTCTCAAAGAGGATCCGAGCGAGGCGGAGATACCGTCGCACCAGCTGCTGTTGCGTGCCGGAATGATCCGCAAGGTCGCCGCCGGCATCTACGTGTTCCTGCCGCTCGCATGGCGCTCGATCGCAAAGGTCGAGCAGATAGTCCGCGAGGAGATGGATGCCATCGGTTCGCAGGAGATGCAGATGCCGGTGGTGCAACCTGCGGAGTTGTGGCTCGAATCGGGCCGATGGGACTTGTATGGGCCTGAGCTGGCCCGACTCAAGGACCGGCAAGGTAGGGACTTCTGTCTCGGCCCGACGCACGAGGAAATCATCACGGCGCTCGTCCGCAACGAGCTGCGCTCGTACCGTGAGCTGCCAGTTTCGCTGTACCAGATACACACGAAGTTCCGCGACGAGGTGCGACCCCGGTTCGGCCTGTTGCGCGGGCGAGAGTTCATCATGAAGGACGCCTACTCGTTCCACGCCACGCAGGAGTCCCTGCAGGAGCACTACGACGCCCAGGCGCACGCGTACGGGCGCATCTGCGATCGACTCGGCCTGAAGTGGCGGCCGGTGGTCGCGGAGTCCGGGCAGATCGGCGGCAGTGTCACAACCGAGTTCATGGCGCTTGCCGAAACGGGAGAGGCGGCGCTGGTCTACTGCGAATGCGGCTGGGCCGCCAACGTCGAGGCCGCCGAGACGGTCGTTCCTCGTTCGCCGAGCATCACCGTCCCGCGCGAACTCGAGAAGGTCCACACGCCCGACATCCGCACCATCGCCGAACTCGCGCAGTTCCTCGGCATACCGGAACACGACACAATCAAGACGATGGCAGGGAAGGCTCCGGACGGGCAGCTGGTGTTCTTCTGCGTGCCCGGAGATCGCGAGCTCAACCCGGTCAAGGCGGATTGGGCCGTTTCCGGCGTAGAGTTGCTTGACGAAGAGGACTTCGACGCCATGCGTCTGCCGAAGGGGTCGCTCGGACCAGTCGCGCCACCCGAAGGCACGCTGGTGATCGCCGACCGCTCGCTTCAAGGCGAGGTCGCGTGGGGTATCGGCGCTAACGAGAACGACTACCACTACATCGGGGCCATGCCCGAGCGCGACTTCACCGTCGATTCGTGGACCGATCTGGTCGTCGCCGAACCCGGCGACGGATGTCCCTCTTGCGGCGGGACTGTTCAGGGTGCACGCGGCATAGAGGTCTCGCAGGTATTCCAGCTCGGCACGAAGTACTCGGAGGCCATGGGCGCCACCTTCAACGACGAGGACGGGAACGAGAAGCCTTTCATCATGGGATGCTACGGCGTGGGTGTGACACGTTCGTTCGCCGCCGTGATCGAGCAGCACAATGACGAGAACGGCATCGTTTGGCCGGTGGGCGTAGCGCCGCTCGAGGTAGCGGTGATTCCCCTTGCCGTGGGCGACGACGAGGTCTACCCGGTCGCAGAGCGTATGTGGCGCGAGCTGGCCGAAGCGGGCGTCGAGGTCATCATCGACGACAGGGATGAGCGTGCCGGCGTGAAGTTCGCCGACAACGATCTCATCGGCTTCCCGTACCAGGTCGTGGTGGGGAAGAAGGGGCTTGCCGAAGGGGCCGTCGAGTTCAAGGACCGCGCCACAGGCGAGCGGACGATGCTTGCGCTCGACGAAGCCGTCGAGCACGTCGCTGCTCTCATCGCCGAAGAGAGGGCGCGCTTCGCGCACTAGCTGGGCTGTTCATCGGGCCGTGCTGCCACTAGCGGCGGCGACCCACACCTTCCGCCCCCCCCCGTGCAAGCTGCGAGGACGGCACTTCGGCGGGCAAGAAAGGTTCCCGCCGACTTTGACCCGTCCATACCCCTGCGCTAGAATCTCTCTGTTGGACAGAGCACGCCCTGCCAGAAGTGGGTTGACCCCCGCTTCTTTTGTTCTGGAAGGAGGTCTGCCGGTCGTGGGTTCCACACTTGCCGAGAAGGTAGAAGCCCTGCTAGCGCCCGAAGCTGAGCGCCACGGCTACGAACTCGTCGCAGTCGAGACGGCCGGTGGACACCACCAGCCGGTCATACGCGTGTTCCTGGACCGCGAAGAAGGGATCGACATCGACGCGATCTGCGCGGCAAATGAGTGGATTGCGGACGCTGTGGACTCCTCATGCGGGCTGGACGGAAAGTACACGCTCGAGGTCTCGTCACCGGGACTGGACCGTCCGCTGCGCAAGCTTTCGGACTACGAGCGTTTCGCCGGAATGCGCGCGAAGCTCAAGACGAAGCCGGCCGACGGCCGCTCGTCGTTCACTGGCACGATCGAAGGCGTCGAAGCCGGGGACATACTTCTCGGCCTTGAAGATGGCACTTCTGTACACATCCCCTTCGGCAGCGTCGTCAAGGCGCGGCTGAAAGGCGATGTGGACTTCGGATAGAGAGGAGCGGGACCCCATGAGCTCTGAGCTGATGGAAGCCCTGCGGCAACTCGCAAGAGAGAAGAATATCGACGAGTACGAGATGCTCGATCGCCTCGAGCAGCAGCTCGCCGCCACATACAAGAGGATGCTCGACCTCGAGAACGATACTCGTGTGGTCCTGGACCGCGGGACCGGCCGCATCTACCTCTACGAGCTCGTGCCCGTTGGCGGTACCGAAGAGGAGCCGATCTTCGAGGAGAAGGACATCACGCCCCATGACGTTTCGCGCATCGCTGCCCAGGCCGCCAAGACGGTCATCATGTCGACCATCCGCGAGGCCGAGCGCGAGCGCATCTTCGAGGAGTACTCGGACCGTGTGGGGGAGAGCGTCACGGGAACGGTGCAGCAATCCGACTCCCGCTACACGCTCATCAAGCTGCGCGAGGGCGTCGAGGCGCTACTTCCGCCCAGCGAACAACCGCACAGCGAGCGCTACGATCACAACCAGCGTATCAAGGCCTACATCATCGAGGTCCGCAAGACCGCGAATGAGCCGGCCATCGTCGTCTCTCGCACGCATCCCGGCCTCATTCGGCGCTTGTTCGAACTCGAAGTGCCGGAGATCTACGACGGGATCGTCGAGATCAAGGCCGTGGCCCGGGAGCCGGGCATGCGCTCGAAGGTCGCCGTGTCGAGCCGAGAGTCCGGGCTCGACCCCGTGGGCGCATGCGTCGGACCCAAGGGCTCCAGGGTCCGCATGATCGTGAGCGAGCTTCGCGGGGAGAGGATCGACGTCGTGCCGTGGTCCGAGACGCCCGTGACGTACGTGGCGAGCGCCCTGTCGCCTGCCAAAGTATCGAACGTCATGGTCGACGAGGACACCCACACGGCAACAGTGGTGGTTCCGGACGACCAGCTCTCCCTCGCCATCGGCAAGGAAGGCCAGAACGCTCGGCTGGCCGCCAAGCTTACCGGCTGGCGCATCGACATCAAGAGCCAGTCGCAGGCTGCCGACTCCGGTCTTGCCTCGCTGATCGCGAACGAAGAAGGCGGCGAAGAGGAATTCGACGGTCGCTGCGTGGCGATCACGAGTTCCGGCCTGCGCTGTCGCAACAAGTCACGCCCCGGCAGCGTGTACTGCGGCGTGCATCAGAAGGAGGAAAACGCTTCGTGAAGCGTGCCCGCAAGACACCCGTACGCACCTGCGTGGGCTGCGGCCGAGGCGCCGACAAGCGCGAACTCGTCCGAATCGTGAGAACGGCCGACGGTCACGTCACGGTAGACCCTACCGGCAAGGAGGCCGGGAGAGGTGCCTACGTGTGCGCAGACGCGGCATGCTTCGAGGCCGCGGTACGTCGCCGTCGTTTCGATTCGGCTCTTCGAGTCTCCCTCAAGGACGACGACATCGACAGACTTGCGCGTGAGCTCAAGGACGCGCTTTCCATCCTCGACTCACCCAGGCAAGGACGGTGACGCGCGTTTATGCCCGCCATGAGAGTCCATGAACTCGCCAAGGAGTTCGGCATGACATCCAAGGAGTTGCTCGAGCATCTCGAGCGGCTCAAGGTGCCCGCGAAGAACCACGCGTCGACGCTTGTCGAGGCGTACGTCGACAAGGTCCGCAAGGACCTCGGTCCAGTCATCGCGGAGCGTCAGGCCGACCTGGAGGCACAGCGTTTCGCCAAGGAGGAGGCCGAGCGCAAGAAGCGCGAGGCTGAAGAGGCGAAGCGCAAGGCCGCCGAAGACGAGCGACGCAAAGCCGAGGACGCAGAGCGCAAGAAGCGCGAGGAAGACGCGCGTCTGAAGGCCGAGGAGGCCGAGCGCAAGAAGCGCGAGGATGAGGCTCGACTGAAGGCCGAGGAGGAAGAGGCTCGCAAGGCGGAGGAAGAGCGCATCGCCAAGGAAGCCATGGAGCGTGAGCGCAAAGAGGCCGAGCAAGCCGTCAAGCTCGAGAAGGCTGAGGAAGAACGCTACCGCCGCATGGCTCGAGCCGCCGAGGAGGTCGCGCGCGACAAGGTCATGGAAGAGGCCAGGCGAGCGGTCGAGGCGGCACAGGCCGGGACCGGCAAGCGAAAGAAGAAGAAGGAGAAGCGTCTCGCGGAGAAGGCCACGGCGGCCGAAGTCGAGGCCGAGCCGAGCGTCGCGACCGTCGAAACCACCGGTGCCGGCATCACCGTGACGGAGGGCGCTACCGTCGGAGAGCTCGCGGATGCACTCGAGCTGCCATCCACGGAGATCATCAAACGCCTGATGCTCCTCGGCACCCCTCTGACGGTCAACCAGCCCATGATGCACGACATAATCGAGGTCATCGCAGAAGACCTCGGAGTCGATGTGACTGTCCTGGCGCCCGAGGAGGAGCAGGGCTTTGTCTTCGAAGACAAGCCTGAGGACCTGGAACCGAGGCCGCCCGTTGTCACCGTCATGGGACACGTAGACCACGGCAAGACCTCGCTTCTGGACGCCATCCGCAAGGCCAATGTGGTGGCGGGCGAAGCCGGCGGCATCACCCAGCATATCGGCGCCTATCAAGTGATGTCGCCGTCTGGCGCCAAGATCACCTTCATCGACACGCCCGGCCACTCCGCCTTCACGGCGATGCGCGCCCGTGGCGCCAAGGTGACCGATATCGTGGTTCTGGTGGTCGCGGCCGACGACGGCGTCATGCCGCAGACGGTCGAGGCGATCCACCACGCCAAGGCGGCGAAGGTTCCGATGATCATCGCCATCAACAAGATCGACAAGCCCGACGCCAAGCCGGATCG
>JAOUET010000123.1 GCA_029858605.1 Coriobacteriia bacterium
GCCGCCCGCGGTACTGATCGCCAACGGCGCCGACTCCACGAAGTTCTTCGACGCCCTCGCACTATCGGCGATTTCGGCAGGCAAAGGCTGTCCGATCCTGCTCGTGAGTGCTGACTCGATTCCCTCAGCAACGAGAAGCCAGCTCGAGAACCTTGGGATCCCGCGGGCGATCGTCGGCGGTGGCCCCAACACAGTGAGCGACGGCGTCTATGGCCAGATCGCCAGCATATTCGGCACCCAGATTCAGCGCTGGTACGGTCAGAGCCGCTACTCAACCGCGATCAACATCGCTGAGAAAGCGGTCCTCCAGGAGCACTGGGCCGACTTCAACCACATAGGCGTCGCGGCAAAGCTGCCGGACGCGCTTGCAGGTGGGTCAGCCGTCGGGAAGCTTCGTGGCGTGCTGGTGCTCACACGAGGCGACTCGCTCACTGCGGAAACGAAAGCATTCCTCGAGAGGTGGGACACTCAGAACAACCACGAGTACGGTGCGTGCTACGTGCTTGGAGGCAAGCTCAGTGTTACGCCCGGGGTGCAGACGAAGATGATCGACGCACTGGCGCTGCCCTAGGCGCGGCGAGGTGTGGCGCAGCTACACTTCGGCTATAGTCAACATCACGCACGGCCGCACCGTGCCGGATAGGGGCGCACGATGCAACGGATGACTCGCAAGCGGGTGCCGCTCGCCGCAGTTGCGGCGGCCTTGATGCTCGCAATCCTGCCCACGCCGGCAACGGCCATCATCATCCCCACCTTCGACGACATGTTCGGCTACGTCACCGACGCCGAGTCCGGCGCGAAGCTCAGCGGCGTGAGCGTCGATCTCAAGATGTACGACGACTACTTCGGCTACAACAACATCGCTTCGACTACCACGAACAGCACCGGGCGGTACGCGTTCAATGGTCTGCCCGATGACTACTACGACTACTGCCGCTGCTTCCGAGTCGCGAGCACGCGATACCGGAGTGCGATCACGTACACGTACTACTTCAAGCCCGGCACATCCCGAAGCGACGTCGCGCTGCGCCGGGTGGCCGAACGGGTCGCCGGCTCGACGCGCTACTCCACCGCGGTCGCTGCCGCCCGCAAGGGCTACGACCCGTGGGGCAACAAGAGCTGGGATGGTGCGACCGACGTCATCATCGCGTCCGGCGAGGACCGCGCCGCCGCCGACCCGCTCGCGGCGGCCGGACTGTGCTGGGCCTACGACGCTCCCCTGTTCCTGGTCAGCTCGACATCGGTACCCGCTGAGGTCAAGCAGGCGGTCCAGGAGATCGTCACGGCCAATGGCGCAGTCACGGTGCACCTCGTCGGAGGGAAGGTGTCAGTGCCGGACGCACGATACGCCGAGCTTGACGCCGCTGTCAGTGGAACACTCTCGAAGCACCGAGTTCTCGCGACGGGGAGCCGCTACGATCTCGCCGCAAAGATCGCGCAGATCGTGGTGGCGACCGCAGACTCCGACCCCGCCAAGGATCTGCCTCCCGCAGTGCTGGTGGCCAACGGCGCCGACCCGACGAAGTTCTTCGATGCGCTCGCGCTCTCGCCCATCTCGGCAGCCAAGGGATGCCCGATCGTTCTCACGAGCGCCTCGTCGCTGCCCAGCCCTTCCGCGAATGCCATCAAGAACCTGGGCTTCAACTACGCGATCATCGGCGGCGGACCCAATACGGTCGGCGCCAACGTCATGAACGCAGTCGACGACATCGTCGACGATGTGGGCGGAGTGACCCAGAGGTGGTACGGCCAGAGCCGATACACCACCGCGACAACCATTGCCGAGAAGGCGCAGGCGAAGGGATGGCTCGACTTCCTCCACATCGGCGTCGCAGCGAAGCTTCCCGATGCACTCGCGGGCGGGTCTGCGGTCGGTCGTCTCGGCGGCGTACTGGTACTCACAAGGGGCGACGCGCTCACGTCGACGACCGCCGCGTTCCTCGAGAAGTGGGACACCCACAACAACGCCGCCCTCGGGAACTGGTCGATGTGGCCGCCGATCACGAACCCGTCGCTCGCGGGCGCGACGTACGTCCTCGGCGGCAAGCTCAGCATCACCGATGCGGTCCAGACCGACATGATCGACGCGCTGGCGATGCCATAGAGACTCGAGGCGATTGGCGCTGGCTTGCGCTTGACCGGGTGAGATTGGACACGTTTGGAGGGGTCACCATGAGAGGGAACACACGGGTCTCTCGCAGGGCGAGTAGGCTCACGATCGTCGTGGTGGTGGCTGCGATGCTCCTCGCGGCGGCACCCGTGAACGCCTGGGCGATCTTCGTTCCGCTCGACGATCTGTACGGCTACGTCACGGATTCGGAAACGGGTGCCGGACTGAGCGGTGTCAACGTCGAGCTCTGGAAGTGGGAGGAGTACGAACTCGACCCTGACTATTTCGACGGAACGACGACCGGAAGCACGGGCCGCTACGCCTTCAACGACCTCGTCAGCGCCAAGTACGATCTGATGTTCCAGGACCCGAACGGTCGGTACCGCTTCGCCATGATGTACGAGTGGTGGTGGTCGGGACCACGTACCCGCAGGGACATCCAGTTGGTGCCCAACGCCGAGCGCGTGGCGGGACAGTCACGATACTCCACCGCGGTAGCGGTCGCGCGGCGGGGTTTCGATCCCGGCAAGAACAAGAGCTGGCCGGGCGTGAAGTACGTCGTCATCGCCTCGGGAGAGGACCGAGCCGCCGCGGATCCCCTTGCCGCCGCAGGCCTGTGCTGGGCGTACGATGCGCCCCTCCTCCTCGTGAGTTCGACGTCCGTCCCCTCAGAGGTCAAAACAGCGGTCCAGGAGATAGTCACGGCGAACGGGCCCACGAAGGTGCTCATCGTCGGGGGACCGGTTTCTGTGCCCGACGCGCGCTTCGCGGAGCTCGACGCGGCGGTCACGGGAACGCTCACCAAGGAGCGCCTGCTGACGACCGGGAACCGCTTCGACCTTGCCGCCGCGATCGCCCGTCGTGTGATGCTGATCTCGGACATGGACCCCGCCAAGGACACGCCGCCCGCCGTCCTCATCGCGAATGGCGCCGATCCCACGAAGTTCTTCGACGCGTTGGCGCTCTCGCCGATATCCGCGGCGAAGGGCTGCCCGATCCTGCTGGTGAAGGCGACTTCGGTGCCGGCGGCGACCAGCAGTGCCATCAAGGACCTCGGATTCACCCGCGCGATCATCGGTGGCGGACCGAATACTGTGAACTACGGCGTGTTCGGGCAGATCCAGGGCATCCTCGACCGAGTCGGTGGCCAGACCCAGCGCTGGTACGGACAGAGCCGCTATACGACCGCGATAGTCATCGCGGAGAAAGCCGTGGACCAGGAGCACTGGCTGGGCTATGCAACAATCGCCGTCGCGGCGAAGCTCCCCGACGCGCTTGCCGGCGGGGCGTCCGTCGGCCACCAGGGGGGCGTGCTCGTGCTAACCAAAGGCGACTCACTGACACCGGAAACGGCCGCATTCCTCCACCGTCACCGCCTCAGCAACTGGAACGCGTGCTGGGTCCTCGGCGGCAAGCTGAGCATCACGGATGCGGTCAAGTCCGACATGGTCGACGCCTTGGCCCCGTAGCCGCTTCCGGTTTCGCACCCATCGGGCTCGCGGTACATTCATATACGTAGTCTGAACATGCGCGGTCGGTCGATGCCTTGGCGGCAATCGACTGGGGGTCGGCACGTCGCTGCCGAAAGGGGTTGCGCACCATGCCTGCTATCCCCCGCCCACTGAAGGGCGAGACCTCGCTCGTCGTCGACTGGAGGAGCTGGGCAGCGACGCTCATCCTCCTAGCGGCAGCACTGCTACTCGCAGCGCCGGACGCAGCGCACGGTTTCGTCGTCCTGGAGGAAGGCTTCGAGTGCAACGTAATCGACGCCGACACCGGCAACGCGCTGCCCGGCGTCACTGTCCGGGTGATTCGGCAGGCTGTCGGGCCGGTCGCAAGCACCACGACCAACTCCAGCGGGTGGTGCTCCTTCACTGGAGACTTCGCGGACGCGACCTACTACATCGAGTTCGACAAGACCGACTATATGTTCAGCATCAGCCCGTTCATCCCGCACAGCGGCTCGCAGCACCACGTGGTGAACCACGACCAATGGCCCATGGCCCATCGGATCTGGGGCCAGAATCGCTTCTCGACCGCGACTGAGATCGCAAAGGCCCGCAACCACAACTACCCCATCAACTCCTGGTTCGCCACCGACCACGTCATCATCGCATCAGGCGACGACCGGGCAGCCGCCGACCCGCTCGCCGCCGCCGGCCTATCGTGGGCCTGGAACCGAGCCCCCATCTTCCTCGTCAGCGCCAAGTACACACCCAGCGAGGTTCTGACCACGATCGCCGACGTCGCGGACAAGAACGGCGGGGTGGAGCTGGAGGTCGTGGGCGGGCCCGTCTCCGTCCCCGACGCGCGGCTCAACGAGATCGTCGACTACGTCGAGACCAAGACCGGACAGTCCGTCAAGGTGCACCGCCTGCTATCCACGGGAAGCCGCTACGACATGGCGGCGAAGATCACCCAGGAGATGAAGGCGCGGGCCGATTCCGAACCCGGCCTCATCTGGAAGAACCGGTTCCTTGTGGCCAACGGCACCGACCCTGACAAGTTCTTCGACGCCCTCGCGCTCTCTCCAGTCGCCGCATCTGCCGGCTACCCGATTGTGCTGGTCTCTGAGAACTCGGTGCCCCCCGCGACAGAGAACGTGATCAAGCAGTTCACGCCTGAGCACATCTACGTAGGCGGCGGGCCCAACACCGTCTCCGAGAGTGTGCTGACGAAGCTCGGCGGCTGGGACGCGGACGTTCTCCCGCCCGATCGTTGGTGGGGACAGAACCGCTACGCCACGGCCAAGGACATCGCCATGAACGCTCCGGCGCACGGGCTCGACTGGGACGAGATGGGAGTCGCAGCCAAGCTGCCGGATGCGCTGTCCGGGGGGACCTTCCTCGGTCTGTACGACGCTCCACTGCTACTGGTGAAGAAGGACTCTGTGCCCGCGGAGACATCATCGTTCATCCAGGCGCTGGACTCGCAGGAGCCATGCTACATCTTCGGCGGACCGAACAGTGTAGAAGAGTCGGTGCGGCTGGAGATCTACGATCAGCTGAAGCACCAGTAGTGCCTCGCGCCAGGAACGCGAGCGAGGGGTGGATCGAATGTATAGAGTCTCTTCGATGATCCGCCGCGTGATCGCGCTTGGGACGTTGGTCGTCGTGCTCCTGTGCGGCGCGACGCCGGCCTCCGCATTCGTAGTCATCGACGCAGACATCTATGGCTGGATCACCGACACTGAGACCGGGGAAGGCATCGATGGGGCGACCGTCTGGCTGTACTACTTCGACAGCCAGTGGGGGTGGCTCTACCCCTTCGACACGACCACCGTGTCCAGCGGCTACTACTCATTCAAGGGTCTCTCGAGCGGCACGGAATACTACATGCAAGTAACTCACCCCCGCTACCGCAGAAATGCGAGAGCCACGGGCTGGACGGGACCCACCGTGCGCGCGGATCTCGCTCTTCGCCCGCTCGTACAGCGCATCTGGGGCAACAACCGCTACAGCACCGCAGAAGCAATCACCCGCAAGGTTTGGAGCGGTGGAGGCACGCAGTGGCCCACTGTGACGGATGTCGTGATCGCGTCCGGCGAGGACCGTGCGTCCGCCGACCCCCTCGCCGCAGCGGGATTGTGCTGGCTGTATGACGCGCCGCTCTTTCTCGTGAGCTCGACGCAGGTGCCCGGCGAAGTCAAGGAGGCGATTAGGCAGATTGCTGTCGCCAGACACCCTGGGCGTATCGCACTCCATGTCGTGGGAGGCACCACGTCGATACCGGCGGCGCGCATCCGTGAGATCACCGACTACGCGACCGCCGGCACGACAGACCCCGACATCGACCGCGTTCTTTCCAGC
>JAOUET010000124.1 GCA_029858605.1 Coriobacteriia bacterium
TCTTCTCTTCGGCCGACATCGAAATCACCTTGCCTCTTCGCGAGTCCACGTTCCCGAAGCGCCGCCTTCCTTGCGCAACAGGCCCAGATCCGTGACCGTCATGCCCCTGTCGACGGCCTTGCACATGTCGTAGAGGGTCAGCGCGGCTATGGCCGCCGCCGAGAGGGCCTCCATCTCTACACCCGTCTTGCTCTCGGTTTCCACCGTAGCAGCTATTCGTATGCCGGTGACGTCGCCCCGCTGTGCGGCAAGATCGACGGCCGCGTGCGTGAGCGCGAGAGGGTGGCAAAGCGGAATGATGTCCGAAGTGCGCTTCGCGCCCATGATCCCCGCGAGCCGTGCCGCAGCGAGCACGTCACCTTTCGGCGCGTCTCCCGCCTCGATCATGTCGAGCGTCTCGGGGCGCATGTGAATGAATGCCGAAGCGACCGCGCGCCTGCGCGTGACGGACTTGTCGCCGACGTCCACCATGCGCGCCGCACCCGTCTCATCGACGTGAGTGAGCCCGTCTCTGTCTTCTCGCCCGCTGTCGTCCACATCAACCCCCTATCTGCGACATGCGCCTGTCGGTACCGACACGCATGTTGTGGTCCTCCGGCTTGCTTTCAAGAGCTTGTCGAATCACGGCCCTGACGGCCTCCTTGTCGCCAGTGCGCAGTACCTCGCTCGCATCGATCTCCTCGTCGCTGAACAGGCAAGTCCTTATGTGCCCGTCCGCGGTAAGCCGAAGACGGTTGCACTCCTTGCAGAAGTGGTGCGACAGCGGCGTGATGACGCCGACTGTCCCGACGGCATCGGGAAAGCGATAGTAGCGCGCGGGGCCCCAGCCTCCTGGGGCGTCGTCTCGGGCGACCGGGGAGAGCTCACCGAGCCCGGCAGACTGCCCTGCATCGCCTATCGTAGTGAGGATCTCGTCACTGGGAACGTGATCGCTTCTGGTCCAGTGGTGGCCCGCCGAATCGCCCGCGCACGCACCGCCTTCCTCCGCATCCGTGCCCACGGGCATGTACTCGATGAACCTGACGTGCAACGGTCTGTCCACGGTCATCCTGGCGAACTGAAGAAGATCCTGGTTCAAGGAACGAACCACCACAACATTCAGTTTGACCGGTGAGAACCCCGCGTGGAACGCAGCGTCGATGCCGGCCAGAGCAGCTTCGAGCGAGCCTCCCCGCGTGATGCGCGCGAAGACGTCCGCGTCCAGCGAGTCCAGCGAGACGTTGACTCGCGTCAGACCCGCTTCGGCCAGCTCGGATGCGAAGCGAGGCAGGAGCGTGCCGTTCGTCGTCAGCGCGATGGCTTCGAGCCCCGTGATGGCGCGCAACCGCCGCACGTGTCCGACGATGCCCTTCCTGACGAGCGGCTCCCCGCCGGTGAGCCGAATCTTGCTGATGCCCTCCTCGACGGCTACCTCTGCGAAGCGCTCGATTTCCTCGAAAGCGAGTATCTCGTCCGGCGACTTCCAGCCCACGCCCTCCTCGGGCATGCAGTAGACGCACCGCAAGTTGCACCGGTCCGTAACGCTGATGCGCAGGTAGTCGATTCGTCGGCCGAAAGAGTCGGTCGCCATCAGGACGCCTCCCCCTCGGACACGCGTCTCGTCGAAGGACTCCGGCCCTCGAGGAAGTCCTTCTCGATCAGGTCCGCCACAGCCTCGTAGTCTTCCAGGCCGAAGACCGGCGCCTTCTCGGGACGAAGGTCCGGGTTGTCCGTCACGAGCGCGAAGAGACGATCGTCCTTGCAGATCGTCTCGCCGGATCGCTCAACGCGGGAGACTTCGATACACACTCGCGCAACCCGCTTGAAGCCCTCCGTGATCAGGATGTCCACGTCACCGGCGATCTCAGCTATCTCGTCCAGCGTGAGCTCTCGTTCGACACAACGCATCACGCTGAACTTCTCGGGCGAGGACACCATCGTGACCTGGGCGCCTGCCTTCGCGTGCCTCCACGAGTCTTTGCCGGGGACGTCGATCTCGAAATCGTGGACGTGGTGCTTGACCGTGGCCACGCGCCAGCCCCGCGACACCAGAGTCGAGACGAGCTTCTCGAGAAACGTGGTCTTGCCCGAATCGCCCTTGCCTACGACCGAAACGATGGGCAACGCCCTGGTAGTGGGCCTATGCGCCGCAGATGGCTCCATGTCTCAGAAACATCCCAGGTCGCAGTTGTGCACCTTCACGCTCGCCAGATCCGCAGCCGCACCGGCGACCTTGTAGGGCACGCCGTTGTCTTCGGCAAGCTTGCGCAAGACGGCACACGTTATGCGACCCTCGGTGGCCTTGCCCAGTACCGCGTCCGTGAGTTGTGGAGTCACTTGCTCCGCCCACCGCGGATCGACGACCTTATCGCCTTCACTGCTCATTCTGGTACTCCTTCTTCCATGTCGAGCCGGATGCACTCGACGGTCTCACCTGCCGAGAAGAACTTCTCGCCTTCCGGCAGGACGAGCAGACAGTTGCCCCGGTGTGCCGCGGTCAGCAGCGCCGACGACTGACTTCCCGCCAGCGACGCCTCGAAACCCTTCTCGCCCCTCTCGAGCCGGGCGCGAAGGTAGTAGCGGCGGTCCGGTTTCTTCTTCACGTCGTGCGCCAGTTTCGCGACTACTCGAGGCCTGTCGAGCGTCACGAAGCCCTGCATCAGCCTCAGAGCGGGCCGCACGAAGATCTCGAATCCCACGTACGTGCTTGTCGGATTGCCCGGCAGGCCGAAGAAAGGAACGGTTCCAATCGACCCCATGGTCTGCGGATTGCCTGGCCTCATCGCGACCTTGCAGAAGACGAGCTCGCCGAGCTCCTCGAGGACCGGCTTCACGTAGTCGAAGTCGCCTACCGACACGCCACCGCTCGTGACTATGAAGTCGCTCTCTTCGGCCGCCTTCTCGAACGACTGCCGCGTGACTTCGGGCTCGTCGGGTACGATCGGGTATCGCAGCGGCACGCCTCCCGCGGCCAGAACCTGCGCCGCTATTGAGTAGCTGTTCGAGTTGCGGATCTTGCCGGGACCCGGCTTCTCGGCGACTTCCACGAGTTCGCTGCCGGTGGATATGACCGCGACGCGAGGGCGGCGGTATACGGCGACCTCGGCGTGACCCGTCGAGGCGAGCAAGCCGATCGCCGCAGCGCCTATGCCCTCCCCGGCAAGCAGAACAAGTTCACCGGCGCGTACCTCCTCGGCCTTTCGGCGGATGTTCTCGCCTGCCGAAACGGGCCGCTCGATGGCAACGGTCGATCCGACGCTTCCGTCACCGGTCACGGGATGGGTGAACTCGATCATGACGACCGCGTCGGCACCCGGAGGCACCGGTGCACCGGTCATGATGCGGGCCGCCTGCCCGGGGCCGACCGGCATCTCGCTGTACTCTCCTGCTCCGATATGCGAGATCACGTCAAGAGTCGCAGGCGAGTCCTCGTCTGCCTCTGCGACGTCCTCGGCCCGAACGGCGAAGCCGTCCATCGCCGAGTTGTCGAAGGGAGCGACGTCGATGTCGGAGAGCGCGTCTTCGGCAAGCACGCGGCCCAGCGATTCGAGCAGCGGCACGCGTTCGGCATCGAGAGTGCGAACGCGGGCGAACAGGAGCTCGCGTGCCTCTTCGACAGTCATCGTCTCCGGCATCTCACGCCTCCTCGTCAACGATGGCGACACGCTCGGGACACGTGTACACGACGAGCTGGCCGCCGCGTGCGTAGCCCACCAGGGTGATGCCGAGCTCTTGGGCGATATCTGCCGCAAGATCGGTCACCGCCGTGCGCGAAACGACGATCGGGACGCGGGACTTCGCCGCCTTGACGGCCATCTCGTACGAGATGCGGCCCGTCGACAGTAGAACCGCGTCCTCGGTGGGAATCCCGTCGAGCCACGCTCTGCCCAGGAGCTTGTCCAGAGCGCTGTGCCGCCCGACGTCCTCCCTGACGAGCAGCACTGTGCCATCGCGCCCCAAAGCGCACGAGTGCACGCCACCGGTACCGCGATAGGCTTCTGCAGCGCGCGCCATCTGACCCATCATGTCGTAGAGCACCTCGCTCGACACGGCGATCGTCGACTCGACGTGCGCGAGCCCGCGGGCGTGACCGACGCTCGAAAACGTCACGCCTTTGCCGCAACCACTCGTTACGTACCTGGTGCGGAAGACCATGTCGTCGGGGACAGACTCTCCCGTGACGACCCAGACCATCCCGCGCTTTGCATCCACATCGATGCGATCGAGGGAAGAACGGTCCCTCATGAGCCCCTCGGAGATGAGAAACCCTGCGGCCATCTCTTCGAGATCGGACGGAGTCGCCTGGACAGTGGCGACCTCGACGTCGTTCATGTGGATCGTTATCGGCCTCTCGACGGGCATACCTCGGCCTCGTCGCGATCCCGCCGACATCACCTTCAGGCGCGGTTTCGCCACCTCCTCGGCAGCGGGAGGAAACGCGTGTTCCCTGACCTCCGCAAGCTCCTCGGGAGTGTTGACGTTCACGAGGCTTCGCAGTTCGGGATCCGCCTCCCTGAGATCGGCGACCGGGACCTCGATGACACGAAGCCCGCCGAAGATGGCGACGAGACGCCGCCTGCCGCTCGAGAGAGCGGCTCTCGCCGCGGGCAGACACGCCTCACTCCGATAGAGCGCCAGAAGCGGCTCGGGGCCGCGCTCGGAGACCGGGAGCACCACGTCGGCCGCATCGCGCGCATCCCACAGCGCACGGATGAGTTCGGGCTCGAGCCAAGGCATGTCGGCTGCAACGGCAAGGACCCATTCGTCCTCCGCCACGCCCATGGCCGTTACCAGACCGCCTAGCGGACCCTGGTAGGCCACCTCGTCCGTCGTTACGGGGACGTCGACCGGCAGGCCGACGTCCTCGAGCATCTCAGGACGATTGGTGACCACGAGCGTATGTGCGCACACGGACTGGACTGCGGCGACGACCCGCGCCACGAGAGGTTTGCCTTCGACATCGAGCAGGGTCTTGTCCACCCCCATGCGTAGCGAGCGTCCGCCCGCCAGTACCGCCGCCGTCAGAGGGATGCGGTCCTGTGCACCAACGCCTCTCTTCTTGTCCTTGCCACCGCTCATTCCGTGCCAACCCCCGCTTCCACTACGGATCCGATACGCACGGCCGTGGCTTTGAACACGGCCAGTACAGGCGTTCCCTTCTCGAGACGCATCTCGGCAACCGCCGCGCGCGACACGCTCGACACCAGACGAACGCTACCGGACGCAACCGTCACGTGCCAGGTCGCGCCCCTTGGCGCGAGTTCTGCGACCTTGCCCCGCAAGCGGTTGCGCGCCGAGGAGACGGGTAGCTCCTCGTCAACAGCGAACAGCAGCACGTCCTCGGGTCTCACGCCGAGAAGGACCTCGGTCCCCGCTTTGGGATGGCCGACGGCGAAGAGCTGAGCGCCCCCGCAGCGCACCGAGGCGAGGCCGTTCGTCACGCTCTCTACTACTCCGCGCAGAGAAGGTTCGATGCCTAGGAAGTGTGCCGTCCAGTCGTCGGCAGGCACACCCATGACCTGGTCGACAGGTCCTTCGGAAACGATCCTGCCCTCATTCATGATCGCGACCCTATCAGCCACGATCATCGCCTCGTCCTGATCGTGCGTGACGTAGACGGTAGTGACGCCCTCCTCGGACAAGATCTCGGAGAAGTCCTCCGAGAGGCGGCGTTTGAGGATTGGGTCGAGGGATGCGAGAGGCTCGTCCAGCAGCAGAACGCGCGGGTCGAGAACGAGTGCACGGGCGAGCGCGACTCGCTGCGCCTCGCCACCCGACAACGTGAGCGCCGAGCGATCCTCATAGCCGACCAAGCCCACCCTGGCCAGCGCATCCCGCACGCGTTCCAGCCGGTGCTTGCCGTCGATCCTTCTCAGCTTCAGTCCGAAGGCCACGTTCGCGGAGCCCGTTCCCTTGAAGAGA
>JAOUET010000125.1 GCA_029858605.1 Coriobacteriia bacterium
GAACACTACCAGCCGCGGTTTGCGGGCGACGAGGTGCCCACAACGGCGGCGGGGCGCCTGGTTTCCGTCGCGGACAAGCTCGACACGATGGCCGGGATCTTCGGGATGGGAATGTCGCCGACCGGATCGGCTGACCCGTATGCGTTGCGGCGTTCGGCCATCGGGATTCTCACGATGATCCTCGACGGGATGCCGCTGACTCTGGACGAGGCGATAGGGGCGGCTCTTGACGGCTACCACGGCGTGCTCGAAGACCTATCGGCGAACACCGTCGGGCCCAAGATCCGCGAGTTCTTCAACGGCAGGCTCGATGTCATGCTCCGAGACCAGGGCTTCGCCTACGACGTCGTGGACGCCGTCATGGCGAGGGCATCTGACGATCCTGCCGATACGTGGCGTCGAGTGAAAGCGCTAGCTGCATTCCGAGGCAGCGACGCCGGCGCAGACCTCGCGATCGCGTTCAAGCGGGCGATGAACCTCGCCGATCCCGCATTCGCCAGCGAGCGACCACAGCGCGATCTGCTGGCGCAGGACGAGGAGAGAACTCTGGTCGACGCGCTCGATCAGGCCGACGCGAACGTGAAGTCGCTCATGGAGGAGCACGACTACGAGGGCGCTCTTGCGGAGCTCGCGCACTTCCGCGCGCCGGTGGACGCATTCTTCGACGAGGTGCTGGTCATGGCCGAAGACGAGTCACTGCGCGCGAACCGGATGAAGATACTCAACCAGCTCGTCGGCCTGTTCGCGGACTTCGCCGACTTCGGGCGCCTGGTCGGCTGAGGCGGGCCGATGGGAAACGAGAAGCTGACGATCCACGTACTGTCGGACTCCCTCGGGGAGACCGCTGACATGGTTGCTCGTGCGGCGGCTAGCCAGTTTCCGGCGGACGTGTTCGAGCTCGAGCGGCTGCCCCGGATATCCACGCGCCGACAGCTGCGCGATCTGGTCATGGCTCACTGCAAGGCGAGCTGCATCTTCTTCTACACGTTCGCGAAGGAGGAACTGCGCAGTGAGATGCGTCTGGTTGCCGAGGACTTCGACGCATGTGCGGTGGACGTTCTCGGCCCGGCGGTAGCGGCTCTCGCGGGGGCGAGCGACACGTCGCCGAGCCAGGAAGCCGGAGTCGTTCGGCGAACCGACCAAGGGTACTTCCACTGGCTCGAAGCGGTGGAGTATGCCGTCAAACACGACGATGGCCGGAACCCTGAGGGCCTGGCAGGCGCAGACGTCGTCTTGATCGGCGTGTCCCGAACGAGCAAGACGCCGCTCTCGATGTACCTTGGATTCAAGGGATTCCGTACGGCGAACGTTCCGCTCGCCAAGGGTTCGGCGCCACCCCACGAGCTCTTCGATGTCGATCCCAAGCGGGTCTTCGGCCTGACGTGCGACGCTGACCTGCTGGCGAGGATACGCACCCAGCGGATGAGCGAGCTGGGGGCCTACGCACGTGGCTATGCCGATCGCGAGGCCGTCGAGCGGGAACTCGAAGAGGCGCGGCGGGTTATGAGGACGATCGGATGTCTCGTTGTGCGAACGAACGACCGCGCGATCGAGGAGACCGCTCACGAGATAATCCGGTATCTTGGACGGTGATTCGCCGTCGTCCGGGTTGGGGCCGGACGACGAAAGAAGTACCAGGCGCTCAGCGTGCGGTACGATACCAATGCTCTGGTGTCCGAGGTAAGGGAGTGGGGAGTTGTCCGACGTCAAGCGTGTGTACGCATTCCGCGAGGGCGACACGTCCATGAAGTTCGTTCTCGGGGGCAAGGGTGCCAACCTGGCCGAGATGACGCGTCTGGGCCTGCCGGTCCCGCCAGGATTCACCATCACTTGTCAGACCTGCGTGGAGTACTACGGGGCCGGAAAGCGGTTTCCCGATGGGCTCGAGGAGGAGATCTCTCGGCACCGAAAGGATCTCGAGGAGCAGATGGGCAAGCGCCTCGGCGACGCGAAGGACCCGCTACTGGTGTCGGTCCGATCGGGTGCCGCGTTCTCGATGCCAGGCATGATGGACACGATCCTGAATCTGGGTCTGAACGACACGTCGGTCGATGGGCTTGTCGAGCAGACTGGGAACTCACGCTTCGTGTGGGACTCCTACCGGCGATTCATCCAGATGTTCTCGAAAGTCGTGCTCGATGCCGAGGGAGATCTGTTCGAGAACGCTCTCACCGCCATGAAGCAGGCGCGCGGTGCGAAGAGCGACACGGATCTCACCGCTGAGGACCTGAAGGAACTCGTCGCGCAGTTCAAGGACATAGTGAGCGATCACGTGAGCGCGGACGACTTTCCCGAGCTGGTCGAGAACGGCAAGGTCGTGTTTCCCCAGGACGTTGAGGTGCAACTGCGTGAGGCGATCGAGGCCGTCTTCAGGTCGTGGATGAACGACCGCGCGGTTCTCTACCGAAAGATGCACAAGATCGCCGATGACCTGGGCACGGCGGTCAACGTCCAGACCATGGTCTTCGGCAACAAGGGCGATACGAGTGCGACTGGGGTCGCCTTCACGCGCAACCCTGCGGACGGCACGAAGGAGTTCTACGGCGACTTCCTGACGAACGCGCAGGGCGAAGACGTCGTGGCCGGCATCCGAAACACGGAGCCGATTCTGGATCTCAAGACCGTGGGCGGTCTCGAGAAAGCGGGCGAGCAGCTGGAGGGCGTCTTCGTGACGCTCGAGAACCACTATCGCGACATGTGCGACATCGAGTTCACGATCGAACAAGGCAAGCTGTGGATGCTGCAGACTCGCATCGGCAAGCGGACGGCTCGGGCCGCACTGAAGATCGCCGTCGACATGGTCGATGAAGGTTTGATCACGAGGGAAGAGGCACTTCTGCGCATAGATCCGGAGCAGCTCGACCAGCTCCTGCACCCTCAGTTCGACAGCACGGCCGAGTACGACGTACTTGCCAAAGGCCTGAACGCGTCGCCGGGTGCTGCCGTCGGCGAGGTCGTGTTCTCCTCCGAGGACGCGGTCTCCGAGGCGGAGAAGGGCCGCAAGGTCATACTCGTGCGCTGGGAGACCAACCCCGACGATCTGGCGGGTATGGTGGCCGCCCAAGGCATACTCACGAGCCACGGCGGGAAGACCTCGCACGCTGCGGTAGTCGCGCGTGGAATGGGGAAGCCGTGCGTTTGCGGCGCGGAGGCGCTCAGGATCGACGTGGAAGCCAAGACCGCTCACGTCGGCGGACTCGAGCTTCACGAGGGCGACATCATCTCGATCGACGGCACGAGCGGCATAGTCGTGCAGGGTTCGGTCGACCTCGTGCCACCGAGCGTGTCGGGAGAGTTCGACACGATCCTGTCCTGGGCCGATGAGGCGCGCACGATGGGCGTTCGGGCGAACGCCGACACTCCCGAAGACGCGAAGCTCGGCCGGGAGTTCGGTGCCGCCGGCATCGGTCTGTGCCGGACGGAGCACATGTTCCTCGGCGACCGCAAGGACATCGTGCAGTCAATGATCCTGGCCGAGGACGAGCCGACACGCGACGAGGCGCTCGCGAATCTTCTGAGAGTTCAGACAGAGGACTTCCTCGGCATTCTCGAAGCGATGGACGGACTGCCCGTCACGAGTCGCTTGCTGGATCCGCCGCTGCACGAGTTCCTCGACGATCCGCGGAGCCTGGACATCGAGATCGTGCGCATGGAGATGTCCGGCGGCGACCCGGCGGCGATTTCGGCGAAGCGCAAGCTCCTGCATCGGATCGATGCGATGGCCGAGCACAACCCGATGCTCGGTCTTCGAGGATGTCGCCTTGGCATCGTCTATCCGGAGATCTATGCGATGCAGGTTCGTGCAATCACCGCGGCAGCTTGCGAGCTCAAGAAGCGGGGCAAGAATCCGATGCCCGAGATCATGATTCCACTGGTGTCGGTCGTTGCCGAGCTGGAGATCCTGCGAGCCGAGACAGAGGAAGCAATCGCGAAGGTCATCGACAGCACGGGTGTGGAGATAGACATCCCCATCGGGACGATGATCGAGCTGCCGCGAGCGGCGGTGACCGCAGACGAGATCGGTGCGGTGGCGGATTTCTTCTCGTTTGGGACCAACGACCTGACGCAGACGACGTTCGGGTTCTCACGGGACGACATCGAGTCGAAGTTCCTGCCGCGCTATCTCGAGCGGAAGGTGCTGCCGCGCAACCCGTTCGAGACGATCGATTCGGGAGTCGCCGAATTGGTGCGGATCGGTTGCGAGAAGGGGCGTCAGGCGAATCCGAACATCAAGCTCGGCGTCTGCGGCGAGCACGGGGGCGACCCCGAGTCGGTGAAGGTGTTCTTCGGCATGGGTTTGAACTACGTATCGTGCTCGCCCTATCGCGTGCCTCTTGCACGCCTTGCGGCTGCTCAAGCGTCCCTTGCGGGTAAGGCGGAGGCTTCGGACAACAGGTAGGTGCTCGCCGCCCGGGGTCCGGGAGGCGCTCGAACGGGGCCGGAAGGGGCAGACGTGTCTCGCGTGACCAGGCTGTTCCAGCGTGCGGGTTCTCCACTGATCCAAGGGGAGTCTCGCTCGCAGGATCCCTGGTGGAAGCCGTTCGCGTTCGGGGCGATCTCGAGTGTCGCAGTACCCCTACTGGTCGCGTGGATCACGCGTGTGTGGGTGGGCGGGCCGATGCTCCCCGCCGCGAAGGACGTGCTTGCCGAGTGGTCGACCCGTATCGTGTGGCTCGTGGTGGGGGCTACGGGTGGATCGGCCCTCGGGACATCCATCGGCCGCGGGTGGGGTGCCGCTCGTGTTTGGATGCCGGCGACCGTGTTGGGAATCGGTACCGCATATGGGTTGGCGGCGGTTGTCGGGATGACTTTCTCATAGCCGTGGTGGGAGGAACGCGTGACCCGGTCGTCGATCATGACTCGCGAACGCTATGAAGCCGAAGAGCACGTTCGGCTCTCGAAGCGTGCCGCGTTTGCCGACGAGACGCGAGGCAGATCCAAGCCGCTCGACCCCGACCCCTACCGCACTGAGTTCCAGCGCGATCGCGACAGGATCATCCACTGCAAGGCGTTCAGGAGACTGTCGCACAAGACGCAGGTCTTCCTGGCGCCCGAGGGCGACCACTATCGCACGAGATTGACGCACACCCTCGAGGTCGCGCAGATAGCCCGCTCGATCGCCCGCGCGCTGCGGCTCAACGAGGATCTGACCGAGGCTATCGCTCTCGCGCACGATCTCGGTCACACCCCATTCGGCCATATCGGTGAAGACGCGCTGAACGACGCGCTGAAAGAGGTCGCGCGCAAGTATCCTAAGGCTCCGCCGAGCTTCAAGCACAACATGCAGTCGCTGCGCATCGTGGAGCGTCTGGAATACGAGGGCAAGGGCCTGAACCTTACTTGGGAGGTCCGCAACGGCATCCGATGCCACACGGGTCGGAAGAAGGCCGACACCCTCGAGGGTCAGATCGTGGCGGTCTCGGACCGGATCGCGTACGTCAACCACGACATAGACGATGCGATGCGCGGGGGAGTGCTGACCGAGGAGGATCTCCCTCCCAGCCCCACTGAGGTGCTCGGGCACAACCATGGCGCACGGATCACTACCATGGTGCGAGACCTGGTGAAACAGTCACGCAATTCGGAGAAGATCGTGATGAGCGCCGAGGTCGACAAGGCCATGATGGACCTGCGCTCGTTCCTCTTCGAGAAGGTCTACTTGTCCGGCAAGGCGAAGGCCGAGGAGCCGAAGGCCTACCGGGTGGTGCAGATGCTGTTCCGCCACTACATGGAGCACGCCGACGCGCTGCCGGAGGAGTACCGACCGCTCGAGCCGAAGGAGCTCCCACAGCGGGTGACGGACTACGTTTCCGGTATGACGGACCGGTTCGCCCTTCGGCAGTTCGAGAACTTGTTCATGCCGAAGAACTGGATGTTCTGATGTCGAGAACTCCGGGGT
>JAOUET010000054.1 GCA_029858605.1 Coriobacteriia bacterium
GATGTTCCGCAAGCTGCTGGACGAGGCGCAGGCGGGCGACAACATCGGCGTGCTGTTGCGTGGCGTTTCGCGCACCGAGATCGAGCGTGGCCAGGTGGTCTGCAAGCCGGGTTCGATCACTCCGCACACCGAGTTCCACGGACAGGTCTACGTGCTGACGAAGGAGGAGGGCGGTCGCCACACCCCGTTCTTCGACGGCTATCGTCCACAGTTTTACTTCCGCACGACCGACGTGACCGGCGTCGCGCATCTGCCCGAGGGCACCGAGATGGTTATGCCCGGCGACAACGTCGAGCTTCGCGGTGAACTCATAGCCCCGATCGCCATGGAGGAGGGTCTGCGCTTCGCCATTCGCGAGGGCGGCCGCACCGTGGGCTCGGGTCGAGTAACCAAGATTCTCAAGTAACATCGCCGGTGCCAGTAATACGGCGAGGCCCGGCTCGAGCCGGGCCTCGCTACTCGCCCTTCGGCCAAGCTGAAGCGGTTTGACAGTGCTGAAAACGGGGTGCTAGAGTACCCTACCGCGCTGGCCCGCCCCTATAGTGTCCGCGCGGTCGCTAGGAGGACCTGATGAGGACTCTCGTCACGCTGGCGTGCACCGAGTGCAAGCGCCGCAACTACACGACGACGAAGAACAAGCAGAGCAATCCCGAACGCATCGAGTACAAGAAGTACTGTAAGTGGTGCGGGACTCACACCGTACACAGGGAGACGCGATAGAGTCTTGTCGGGTTCGTTTGACACAGGGCAGTAGCTCCAATTGGTAGAGCGCCGGTCTCCAAAACCGGATGTTGGGGGTTCGAGTCCCTCCTGCCCTGCCACGCAGAACAGACCGCCATACTAGTCGGAGGCGGATCGGTCGGTCAGCCGCCACGCGCGGCAGGACGGGAAGAACACGATGGCGAAGGCGACCAAAGCAGGCAAGCCGAACGTATTCGTCCGCTTCGGACGATATGTCGGCGATGTCCGAGCAGAGATGAAGCGCGTCGTGTGGCCCAATCGTGAAGAAGTGCTCAACTCGAGTCTGGTGGTTATCGTGACGCTGGTATTCTTCATCGCGTTCACGCTCTTTGTGGATACCATCAGCACGAGCATCGTCGGCTTCATTTCTCAAATCGGAGGGTAGCCGGAGTAATGGCGAAGAAGTGGTACGTCATACACACGTACTCGGGTTACGAGAAGAAGGTCAAGACGAACCTCGAGCATCGTATCGAGTCGATGGGCATGGGTCACAAGATCTTCAGCGTGCTGGTCCCCACCGAGCCGGTGACCGACATCAAAGAAGGCGGTCGTCGGGTGACTCAGGACAAGAAGGTCTTCCCGGGCTACATCCTCGTCCAGATGGAACTGGACGACGACTCATGGTATGTGGTGCGCAATACTCCCGGGGTCACGGGTTTCGTGGGATCCCAGGGCAAGCCTGTACCGCTGTCCAGAGATGAGTACAATCGGATCGCGAAGCGGACCCAGGCCGTCGCACGGCCGAAGACATCGACCGACTTCTCGGCCGGCATGGCGGTAAAGATCACGCACGGCCCCTTTGCCGATTTCGACGGGACCATCTCCGAGGTCAATGTCGATCAGGCCAAAGTGAAGGTCATGGTGTCCATATTCGGTCGCGAGACCCCGGTAGAGTTGGAGTTCGATCAGGTTTCGAAGCTCTAAGGAATCGCACGCGGCTGTGCCGGTGGGAGTGATGCCCCGCAGGAGCTTCTCACGGCGACGCGATGGAGTTGTAGGCGGGCGCACACAGCGTGTGGAGCGCTCACACATTATGAGGACGTGACAGAAGAGCGATGGCCAAGAAGATCGCGGGCTATATCAAGCTTCAGATACCTGGCGGCCAGGCCAACCCCGCCCCCCCGGTGGGTCCGGCCCTCGGCCAGCATCAGGTCAATATCATGCAGTTCTGCCAGGCGTTCAACGCCGCAACGCAGGACAAGATGGGAACGATCATCCCTGTGGAGATCACGGTCTACGAGGACCGCTCGTTCGACTTCATCATGAAGACGCCCCCGGCCGCAGTGCTTCTCAAGCAGGCTGCGGGAATCGAGTCCGGTTCTGGCGAACCCAACCGGGAGAAGGTCGGCACCGTGACGCGAGCTCAGGTACGCGAGATCGCGGAAATCAAGATGGTCGACTTGAATGCGAACGATATCGACGGGGCGATGAAGATCATCGAGGGCACGGCGCGTTCCATGGGCGTCACCGTCGAAGACTAGGAAGCGATTCCGCGAGTCGAAGTGGGAGGGCCTGCCCGGCCCGTTGACCACAAGGAGGAACCATGAAGCAGGGCAAGCGCACGCGCGAGGCGGTCGAGAAAGTCGACAGGAACCGCCTGCACACCCCGCTCGAGGCGATGCGTCTCGCCAGAGAAACTGCGAGAGCCAAGTTCGACGAGACGGTCGAGGCGCACTTCCGTCTAGGGATCGACACCCGTCAGGCCGACCAGCAAGTGCGCGGCAGCGTTTCGCTTCCCCACGGCACGGGCAAGAGCATTCGCGTGGCCGCCTTTGCCGAAGGCGAGAAGGCGCGCGAGGCCGAGGCGGCTGGGGCCGAGATCGTCGGTTCGGACGACCTGGTCGAGAAGATCACGAGTGGCTTCATGGACTTCGATGCAGTCGTGGCCACGCCCGACCAGATGTCCAAAGTCGGCAAGCTGGGCAAGATTCTCGGACCGCGTGGACTCATGCCGAATCCGAAGCTCGGCACCGTGACGATGGATGTCGGCCGCGTCATCGGTGAACTCAAAGCGGGTCGGGTCGAGTATCGTGCGGACAAGTACGGTATCGCACATGTGAGTATCGGCAAGGCCTCGTTCGACGAGAGGCAGCTTACCGAGAACTACGGTGCCGTTCTGGACGAGATCCTGCGGGCCCGTCCGGCGGCCACGAAGGGTCGCTACATCAAGTCCATCACAGTCGCTGCGACGATGGGCCCCGGCATCAAGGTGGATCCGGCAGTCACGCGCGATTTGCTCGAGGCTTAGGCAGCCTCCGGGTTCGAGGGTTGCGCTCCGGTCCCTCGGACGGCATACTACCGGAGCACTGACAACAACATACGCGTGCACGACACACTGCCGAAGACAGCAGGCGCCCGAGCATACGGGCTTGATGGGCCGAAGAGATGCAGGCCCGCCAGCCGAGGCGGAGACTATCGCGAGCAGGGCTCGCGATTTCACGACAGATATGCTCGTGGCCTCCGTTCGTTTCGGCGGGGGCCACGTTTTGTTCTCACGTCAAAGACGCGTGGTCCCGCGAGGAGTTCCCTCGCGGAAGAGCGGCGCGTCGCGCACGTGCAGAAGGGAGGGATGAAAAGGATGCCCACACCGGCAAAGACGGAGATCGTCTCGCAGATCAAGGCGAGGATCACCGAAAGCAGCGGCATGATCATGGCCGACTACCGAGGCCTGTCCGTCAAGGACATGCAGGACTTTCGGAGGAAGGTTCGGGAGTCGGGCGGTGAGGTCAAGATCTACAAGAACCGTTTGGCCGATATCGCGATACGCGAGCTCGCCATGCCCAGCATGGACGAGTACCTGCAGGGGCCGACTGCGTTCATCTTCATACTCGAGGATCCGATAGCACCCGCCAAGGCGATCGTCGACTTCGCGAAGGAGCACAAAGCGCTCGAGGTGAAGTGCGGCTTCATCGAGAACGCCGTGATCGACACGGCGAGGGTGAAGGTGATGGCCTCGCTGCCGTCCCGCGAAGAGTTGGTAGCCCAGTTCATGGGAGCGCTTCTCAGTCCCGTGCGCGGTTTCATGTCCATGGCGAACGCACCTGCCTCGGCGTTGGCGCGTACCATGCGTGCAGTGGCCGACCAGAAGGCTGCTGCGTAGTGTTCTGCTGAACGGCTAGGAACGGTCGGGCCGGGAATCCGGCCTCGCCGAGATCGGATACGAAGACTAAGGAGTTATTGACGATGGCAAACATCACACGTGAGGAAGTACTGGAGTGGGTCAAGAGCGCTCCCGCGCTCGAGCTCGCCGAACTCGTTAAGGAAATGGAAGACGTCTTCGGCGTTTCTGCCGCCGCTCCCGTAGCCATGGTGGCTGCCGCGGGCGCCTCTGCAGCAGGCGGGGAAGCCGCAGTCGAAGAGAAGAGCTCATTCGACGTGGTCCTGTCCGCCGCCGGCGACAAGAAGATTCAGGTCATCAAGGCCGTGCGCGAGCTGGATTCATCGCTCGGTCTCAAGGAGGCCAAGGAGCTTGTCGACAGCGCGCCGAAGCCCGTCTTGTCCGGCGTGGACAAGGAGAAGGCCGAAGCGGCGAAGAGCAAGCTCGAAGACGCGGGCGCCACGGTCGAGATCAGCTAGTGACAGACGTCGATCTACCGAAGTCACCAACACCGCGATCTCCCAGTAGCCGGGCCCGGAAGGGCCCGACTACTGTCTCGGTTCGCGAAACAAGTCAAGTATTGACCTGAGGAGCGCATCTCGGTATTTTAATCATTTGCGGCTCTTGTATCGCCCCCACCCTGCCTGAAGGAGGAATCGCCTGGTGCCCCGCGGAGAAGGTTCCCCCGTAGTACGCGCCGGCCGCCGCCAGCGCCGCACCTTCGCAAAGATTCCCGAGATCCTAGAAGTACCCAATCTCATAGCCATCCAGAAGGAGAGCTTCGACTGGTTCCTCGACCAAGGAATCCAGGAGACGTTCAAGGACATCTCGCCCATCGAGGACTTCACCGGTACTCTCGCCGTCGAGTTCGGCGTGCACGAATTCGGTGATCCCAAGTACTCGGTCGAGGAGTGCAAAGAGAAGGACATGTCCTACCAAGCACCTCTGTTTGTCGAGGTGCGCTTCATCAACCGCGACACGGGTGAGATCAAAGAGCAACAGGTCTTCATGGGCGACTTCCCGCTGATGACCGATCGCGGCACCTTTGTGATCAACGGGACTGAGCGGGTGGTCGTCTCTCAGCTCGTGCGTTCGCCGGGCGTCTACTACGCCGAAGAGCTGGACAAGACGACCGACAAGGTCATCTACACGGCCAAGGTGATCCCGGCTCGTGGAGCTTGGCTGGAACTCGAGACCGATCGTCGCGATATCGTGTCGGTACGCGTCGATCGCAAGCGCAAGCAGCCCGTGACGGTGCTTCTGAAGGCGCTCGGCATCGCCGAGAACGCGGACGAGTTGCGCGATCTCTTCGGCAATGCCGACTGCATCGACAGGACGCTCGAGAAGGACTTCACCGAGACGCGCGAAGAGGCGCTCATCGAGATCTACAAGCGCTTGCGTCCCGGCGAGCCGCCCACGGTGGAGTCGGCGCGCTCGCTCCTGGAGGGGTTGTTCTTCAACCCGCAGCGCTACGACCTCGCCAAGGTGGGCCGCTACAAGCTGGACAAGAAGCTCGGGCTGGACATGCCCGATAGCCAGACTACGCTCACCAACGAGGACGTGCTGGAGTGCGTTCGCTACCTCGTGAAGCTGTGGAGCAACACGCAGGGCTACGAAGTCGACGACATCGACCACTTCGGCAACCGTCGTATCCGCAGTGTTGGCGAGCTCATCCAGAACCAGTTCCGGATCGGTCTCGCGCGCATGGAGCGCGTCGTGCGCGAGCGCATGACGACTCAGGACGTCGAGGAGATCACGCCGCAGTCGCTGATCAACATCCGCCCGATCGTGGCGTCCATCAAGGAGTTCTTCGGCTCGTCGCAGCTGTCGCAATTCATGGACCAGACCAACCCGCTGGCCGGTCTGACGCACAAACGTCGTCTGTCGGCGTTGGGTCCGGGCGGCCTGTCGCGGGAGCGCGCTGGTTTCGAGGTGCGCGACGTGCACCCCAGCCACTACGGGCGCATGTGTCCCATCGAGACCCCGGAAGGTCCCAACATCGGCCTCATCGGCTCGCTTGCGACGTTCGCGCGTATCAACCCCTACGGGTTCATCGAGACGCCGTATCGCAGGGTCACGAAGGGCAAGGTCACCGACGAGATCGAGTACCTGACGGCCGACGTGGAAGAGAAGTATGTCATCGCGCAGGCGAACGAGCGGTTCAACCCCAAGACCGGCAAGTTCGTCAACGAACGAGTACTGTGCCGTCTCAAGGGCGGCGAGCCGGAAGAGGTCGAGCCGAAGCGTGTCGAGTACATGGACGTTTCCCCGAGGCAGATGGTGTCCGTCGCAACCGCGCTGATCCCTTTCCTCGAACATGACGACGCGAACCGCGCGCTTATGGGATCGAACATGCAGCGTCAAGCGGTGCCTCTTCTCAAGCCGACCGTGCCCCTCGTCGGCACCGGTATGGAGTATCGGGCCGCAGTCGACACCGGCGAGATCATCGTTGCTCGCCGAGCCGGCGCTGTGGAGGAGGTCGACTCGCAGAAGGTCATCGTTCGGGCCAAGGACGGCACGATCGACGAGTACTTCCTGCCGAAGTTCATGCGCTCCAATCAGGGAACGTGCATCAACCATCGCCCGATAGTGAGTGAGGGCGAGAAGGTGAAGGCGGGCGACGTGATCGCCGACGGTCCTTCGAGCGAGATGGGCGAACTCGGACTCGGCCAGAATCTGCTCGTGGCGTTCATGCCATGGGAGGGCTACAACTACGAGGACGCCATCATCATCTCCGAGCGCGTCGTGAAGCAGGACCTTCTGACCTCGATCCACATCGAGGAATACGAGGTTGAGGCCAGGGACACGAAACTCGGCCCCGAGGAGATCACGCGCGAGATCCCCAACGTCGGCGAAGACGTACTCGCCAATCTGGACGAGGACGGCATCATCCGTATCGGCGCGGAAGTCTTCCCGGGCGACGGGCTCGTCGGCAAGGTGACTCCCAAGGGCGAAACCGAACTGACCGCGGAGGAGAGACTCTTGCGCGCGATCTTCGGCGAGAAGGCCCGAGAGGTGCGCGACACTTCGCTCAAGGTGCCGCACGGCGAGACTGGACGCGTGATCGCGGTGCACAAGTTCTCGCGCGAAGCGGGTGACGATCTGTCGCCCGGCGTGAACGAACTCGTGCGCGTCTACGTCGCTCAGAAGCGGAAGATCCAGGAGGGCGACAAGCTCGCGGGCCGACACGGCAACAAAGGCGTGATTGCGAAGATACTTCCAGTGGAGGATATGCCCTTCCTGTCGGACGGCATGCCCGTCGACATCATCCTGAATCCGCTCGGCGTTCCGAGCCGAATGAACATAGGGCAGCTGTTGGAAACGCATCTCGGATGGGCAGCGCACCACGGCTGGTCGGACGATTCTCAGCAGAAGACTCCCATCGACGGTGAGATGCTCGTTGCGACGCCGGTCTTCGACGGTGCGCGCGAGGAAGAGATCTCCGACACCATCGAGAAGGCGAACCGCAACATCGCCCTGCGGTGCAAGCAGCGATACGGGAAGAAGGTCCGCGAGGAGGTCGTGCCTCAGCTGACTCGCGAGGGCAAGGCGGTTCTCTACGACGGGCGCACGGGCGAGCCGTTCCGCGAGCCTGTGACCGTAGGCTACATCTACATGCTGAAACTGCTACACCTGGTCGACGACAAGATCCACGCTCGCTCGACCGGGCCGTACTCGCTCATCACTCAGCAGCCGCTGGGGGGCAAGGCGCAGTTCGGTGGCCAGCGATTCGGCGAGATGGAAGTGTGGGCACTGTATGCATACGGTGCCGCATACGTTCTCCAGGAGATTCTGACGATCAAGTCGGACGACGTCCTGGGGCGCGTCAGGGCCTACGAGGCCGTAGTCAAGGGCGAGAACATCCCGGAGCCCGGGATACCCGAGTCGTTCAAGGTTCTCGTCAAAGAGATGCAGTCCCTTTGTCTGGACGTCGAGATCATCTCGGAGAGCGGCGAGGAGATCGAACTGAAGGAAGAGGAAGAGGACATCTTCAAGACGGCCGAAGAACTCGGTCTCGACCTCGGCAGCATGGCCGAGGGCGAGCAGAAGGTGGGCACTGAGTCGACCGATGCCCTCGAGGAGCTCATCGAGAGCGACATGGCCGCACTTGATATCGCCGATCTCGACGAGGAGGAGTGAGAGTTGCTCGACGTCGATGTGAACAACTTCGATCGTTTGCGGATCGGTCTTGCGTCATCGGAACAGATTCGCCAGTGGTCGCGCGGCGAGGTGAAGAAGCCCGAGACCATAAACTACCGCACCCTGAAGCCCGAGAAGGACGGACTCTTCTGCGAGAAGATCTTCGGTCCCACCAAGGACTGGGAGTGCTACTGCGGCAAGTACAAGCGAGTTCGCTTCAAGGGAATCGTCTGCGAGCGCTGCGGAGTGGAAGTCACACGCGCCAAGGTCCGCCGCGATCGGATGGGCCACATAGAACTGGCGGCTCCGGTCAGCCACATCTGGTACTTCAAGGGAGTGCCGAGTCGTCTCGGCTATCTGCTCGACATCGCGCCCAAGGATCTCGAGAAGGTCTTGTACTTCGCCTCATCCATCATCACTTCGGTGAACGAGGAAGAGCGAGAGGCCGATCTCGACGCTTTGCGGGAGGAACTCGAGGCGAACCTCGACGGTCTCGATGCAGAGAAGGCCGAGGAGACCACCGCGATCGAGGAGGAGCGCGATCGCCTGATCGCCGTCGCTCGCGGAGAGGTCGAGCCCGAGGAGGGCGACGTCTTCGAGGATGAGACGCCGGTCGAGGACCGCGTGAAGAAGCTCGAAAAGGAAGCCGAGCGGGACGTCAAGGATATCGAGGAGGAGTACGCGGAACGCAAGCAGCTCTTCGGTGAAGCCTTCGAAACCTTCCAGAAGCTGACGTCTCGGATGCTGATCAACGACGAGACGCTATATCGGGAGATGAAGGTACGCTACGGCGACTACTTCCGTGGCGGAATGGGCGCCGAGGCTGTCAAGGACCTGCTGCAGCAGGTCGATCTCGACGAACTTGCGGCCGGTCTTCGAACGCAGATCAAAGAGGGCAAGGGCCAGAAGCGTCAGAAGGCGGTCAAGAGACTCAAGGTCGTCGCTGCGTTCAAGACTTCCGGAAACCGTCCAGAGTGGATGATTCTCGAGGCGATACCCGTGATACCGCCGGACCTGCGTCCGATGGTGCAGCTCGACGGTGGCCGTTTTGCCACGAGCGATCTCAACGACCTCTATCGTCGAGTCATCAACCGCAACAATCGCCTCAAGAGGCTGCTGGATCTGGGCGCGCCCGAGATCATCGTCAACAACGAGAAGCGCATGCTCCAGGAGGCCGTCGACGCGCTGTTCGACAACGGTCGTCGCGGGCGTCCCGTCACGGGCCCAGGCAACAGGCCGCTCAAGTCGCTTTCGGACATGCTGAAGGGCAAGCAAGGTCGTTTCCGCCAGAACCTGCTCGGCAAGCGTGTCGACTACTCAGGGCGTTCGGTCATTGTCGTCGGCCCGGAGCTCAAGCTGCACCAGTGCGGCCTGCCGAAGGCGATGGCACTCGAGCTGTTCAAGCCCTTCGTCATGAAGCGTCTGGTGGATTTGGAGCACGCTCAGAACATCAAGGCGGCCAAGCGGCTGGTCGACCGCCAGAAGGGTGTCGTCTGGGACGTCCTCGAAGAGGTCATCCGCGAGCATCCGGTTCTGTTGAACAGGGCTCCCACACTCCACCGACTGGGCATCCAGGCATTCGAGCCGGTGCTTGTGGAGGGCAAGGCGATTCGCATCCATCCGCTGGTGTGCACCGCCTTCAACGCGGACTTCGACGGTGACCAGATGGCCGTGCACCTGCCGTTGTCGGCGGAGGCACAGGCTGAGGCGCGAATACTCATGCTGTCGTCGAACAACATCAAGTCGCCTGCGCACGGCCGCCCGCTGACCACTCCCACGCAGGACATGGTCATCGGCTTGTACTTCCTGACGGCGGCGCGCCCCGGAGTGGCCGGCGAAGGTCGTGCATTCATGAGCGCCAACGATGCGGTGCTCGCATACAACTGCCGCGCTGATCTCGATCTGCAGGCCAGCGTACAGATCCGTCTGGCCGACGACCTGGTCGAGGAATACCTGGATGAAGACGAAGGCGTGGGCACGCGAGAGCTGTCTGCCGGCGAGCGGATCGAGACTACCGTGGGGCGTATCATCTTCAACCGCTCGCTCCCCGACGACTACCCGTACATCAACCATTATGTCGACAAGAAGGGTGTGTCTCGAATAGTCGAGGACTGTTCGAGCCGGTATACGACGAACCAGATGGCTCAGATCCTGGACGAGGTCAAACGCCTGGGATTCCACCACGCCACGCGGGCGGGCGTGACCGTTTCCGTGTATGACGCGGTCATCCCGGAATCCAAGCCCAAGATTCTGGCCTCTGCCGAAGAGACCGTCGACATGATCGAGGGCCAGTACGATCGCGGCCTTATCACCAAGGAAGAGCGACACCGACAGATCGTGGACGTGTGGACACGCGCCACTGACGATGTCGGTGATGCCATGGCGGAGAACTTCGATCGCTTCAACCCCATCTACATGATGGCGAACTCCGGAGCGCGAGGAAAC
>JAOUET010000036.1 GCA_029858605.1 Coriobacteriia bacterium
ATGGTGTTGCCGTCACGGTCGGACAGCAGCTGACGGAGGGTTCCGTCAACCCGCACGACTTGCTGCATCTCAAGGGCCCGAAGGACGTGCTCCGGTACGTGGTCGAGCAGGTCCAGGATGTCTATCGCAGTCAAGGTGTCGACATCAACGACAAGCACATCGAAGTCATCGCCAGACAGATGCTTCGGCGAATCACGGTGCTCGAACCCGGCGACGCCGACTTCTTGCCCGGCCAGCTCGTCGACCGGTTCATCTTCGACACCGAGAACGACGCATTGATCGAAGACGGGAAGAACCCCGCGGTCGGCACGCCGGTGCTTCTCGGAATCACCAAGGCGTCGCTGGCCACCGAGAGCTACTTGTCTGCCGCATCGTTCCAGGAGACCACACGCGTGCTCACCGACGCAGCCATTGCGGGCAAGGAAGACAACCTACTCGGTCTGAAGGAGAACGTGATCATCGGCAAGCTGATTCCGGCGGCCACCGGAATGCGCCGATACCGCTCGGTGCGCCTGACGTACAAGGGCGAATCTGCCGAGTGGACCCGTGCCGAGGAAGGCCCCCTGCCTGAGTTCGCACCCGAGGAACTCAAGGAACTGGAGTCGATGCTGCCCGGCCCGGCCATCACTGAAGAGCATGCGGGACTGTCGCCGTCAGAGGCCGCCGCCTTTTTCGCTGAGCTGGGCGGAGCCGCCGGCGCTGAGGATGTCGATGTGTCCGCCTTCGAAGGAGCAGTCTTCGAACCGGAATCTCGGGCCAAAGAGGCGGTGCCCGCCGCGACGGGTGAAGCAGCGCTGGACCTCTCGATTGCCGAGCTGGGTGTCTCCGTGCGCTGGGAAACCAAGCTGGCGGCTGCTGGTATCGGCGACGTGCGCACGCTTCTCGGCCGCACCGCCGACGAGATTCTCGGGATCGAGGGGATCGGGGCAAAGGCCCTCGAGGAGATCGAACAGGCTCTAAGCCGGTACGGCTTCGAGCTGACCTGATCTGTCGTATCTTGCGCGGGGTGTTCCGGTTGGCGGAGCACCCCGCGTTTCTTTGGGCGGAAGCCTGACAGACGTCGTCCTGGGGTATAGATACACCCGGCTCCGTGGCGTTTGACACGCTGGGGGCAACCTGCTAGAGTGCGTCGTTGCGACTGTAACGTCGGCAGCCTGCGTACCCTGCCGGCCGTCGATTACTGAGGAGCAGGTTTTTCGACAGAAGGGAAGGGAAGTTGCCGACCATCAGCCAGCTGGTCCGGAAGGGCCGCAAGCAGGCGCAGGTCAAGAGCAAGACTCCTGCGCTCAAGGGCAACCCACAGAAGCGCGGTGTGTGCACGCGAGTCTATACGACTACCCCCAAGAAGCCGAACTCGGCCCTTCGGAAGGTAGCCCGCGTGCGTCTCGTGAACGGTATGGAGGTCACCGCCTACATACCGGGAATCGGTCACAACCTGCAGGAACACTCAATCGTGCTCGTTCGTGGCGGTCGTGTGAAGGATCTTCCGGGCGTGCGCTACAAGGTCATCCGCGGGACTCTCGACGCCGCAGGCGTCAGCGATCGCAACCAGGCGCGGTCCCGCTATGGAGCGAAGAAACAGGGATGAGGTATCCGGTTCGGCCCGGCCTCATGCGTGTCGGGTCGTAGTAGACCGAGGAGATTGACGCTATGCCAAGGCGTGCCGCAGCAACACGGCGAGAGGTCGTGCCCGATCCGGTATACAACAACCGGCTCGTGACGCAGCTCATCAACAAGGTCCTGTGGAAGGGCAAGCGCTCGGTGGCCGAGCACATAGTCTACGGGGCGTTCGACATCGTGGAACAGAAGACTGGGCAGGACCCCTTGTCCGTCTTCAAGAAGGCGATGGACAACGTGCGCCCGAGCCTCGAGGTGCGCCCCAAGCGTGTGGGAGGCGCGACGTATCAGGTTCCCGTGGAAGTAAACGCACGGCGCGCGACGACCCTTGCGATCAGGTGGATTGTCGGCTTCGCGCGCGATCGTCGCGAGAAGACAATGGCCGAGCGGCTCGCCTCGGAGATCCTAGACGCTGCCAACGGCATGGGGGCTTCCGTGAAGAAGCGCGAGGACCTCTACAAGATGGCGGAATCCAACCGGGCTTTCAGCCACTACCGCTGGTAGACCGGCCCCACAGGGGGAGACGACGCCCGAACCCGAGCGAGGAAGCACAAGAGGACGACGAGTACATGGCTCCGACGAAGTACCCTCTCGCCAAGACCCGGAACATCGGGATCATGGCTCATATCGATGCCGGCAAGACCACCACGACCGAGCGCATTCTCTTCTACACGGGGAAGACTCACAAGCTCGGTGAGGTGCACGACGGCGCCGCAACCATGGACTGGATGGTCCAGGAGCAGGAACGCGGCATCACCATCACTTCGGCTGCGACTACCTGCTTCTGGAAGGATCATCGAATTCAGATAATCGATACACCCGGCCACGTGGACTTCACGGTCGAGGTCGAGCGCTCGCTTCGCGTGCTCGACGGCGCCGTAGCGGTCTTCTGCGCCGTCGGAGGCGTGGAGCCGCAGTCGGAGACGGTGTGGCGGCAGGCCGACACGTACCGGGTTCCCCGAATCGCGTACGTGAACAAGATGGACCGGACCGGTGCCGACTTCATGAACGTCGTGCACATGATGAAGGACCGACTCCGCACGCGATCGGTGCTGCTGCAACTTCCGATTGGCGCGGAGGACAAATTCGAGGGAATCATCGACCTCGTCGCGATGAACGCCATCCACTTCAACGAGGACGACAAGGGCATCAACCCCACTGTTGGCGAGATTCCGGCGGAACTGCAGACGGCAGCCGAGGAGCACCGCCACCAACTCGTAGAGGCTGCTGCCGAGTACGACGACACGCTTCTCGAGAAGTACCTGAACGACGAGGAGGTCACCCTCGCCGAGGTCAAGAAGGCGATCCGCCAGGCCACACTGGACTGCGCCATCACGCCGGTGACGTGCGGCGCGTCGTTCAAGAACAAGGGCGTCCAACCGCTGCTCGACGCGATAATCGACTACCTCCCGTCCCCACTCGACGTTCCGCCGATCAAGGGCGAGGAGCTCAAGACGCACAAGCCGGTCGAGCGCAAGGCTGAGACCAGCGAGCCGTTCGCGGCATTGGCCTTCAAGGTCATGACCGATCCCTATGTTGGAAAGCTCACGTACTTCCGTGTCTATTCCGGACAGACGAAGGCGGGCTCATACCTGCTGAACTCCACGAAGGGACATAGGGAGCGGATTGGCAGGCTCCTGGCGATGCACGCAAACCACCGCGAGGACGTGCAGGAGGTTTCGGCGGGCGACATCGTCGCTGCCGTCGGCTTGAAGAACACGACAACCGGCGACACGCTTTGCGACGAGAAGGGCGCCGTCCTACTCGAGTCGATGGTGTTCCCCGATCCCGTCATCGACATTGCGATCGAGCCGAAGACCAAGGCCGACCAGGAGAAACTATCGCAGTCCCTCAGCAAACTTGCCGAGGAGGATCCGACGTTTCGCGTCCGGACCGACACCGAGACCGGTCAGACGATCATCGCCGGGATGGGCGAGTTGCATCTCGAAGTCATCGTCGACCGCCTGCTTCGCGAGTTCAAGGTCGAGGCCAACGTCGGCAGGCCCCAGGTGGCGTATCGCGAGACTGCGGCGACGTCCGTCGAGAACGTCGAGGGCAAGTTCGTCCGCCAGACGGGCGGTCGTGGCCAGTACGGACACGTCGTGATCAATCTGGAGCCGCAGGTTCCGGGCGCGGGCTACGTGTTCGACAACAAGATCGTGGGTGGCGCCGTTCCGAGGGAGTACATCCCCGCCGTCGACAAAGGGATGCAGGAGGCACTCGAATCGGGCATTCTGGCCGGCTACCCGGTCGTCGACCTCAAGGTTGAACTCATCGACGGAAGCTATCACGAAGTCGACTCATCGGAGATGGCGTTCAAGATCGCCGGCTCGATGGCGGTCAAGGATGCTCTGCGACGTTCCAGACCCGCCCTGCTGGAGCCGGTCATGGCCGTCGAGGTCGTCACTCCCGAGGATTTCATGGGTGATGTCATCGGCGATCTGAACGGTCGCCGCGGTCACATAGAGGGCATGGAGCAGCGCTCGGGCGCGCAGGTGATTCGTGCGCGCGTGCCGCTCTCAGAGATGTTCGGCTACGCCACCGACCTTCGCTCCCGTACGCAGGGGCGTGCTTCGTACACGATGCAGTTCTCGGCATACGAACAAGTGCCGAAGAGCGTCGCTGAGGAGATCGTGAGCAAGGTCGGAGGAGATCTGGCCCAGGTATAGAGGGCGCACCTACTGAAGCAGGCGGGGGACATCCCGTTGCACGACGGAGGGCAGAGAGTTGGCGAACCAGAAGATACGGATTCGGCTCAAGGGCTACGACCACGAGATCGTGGACCAGTCCACGAAGATGATCGTGGACACGGCGCAGAAGACCGGCGCGAAGGTCTCGGGCCCGATCCCTCTTCCGACCGAGCGCAATCTTTACTGCGTAATCAGGTCGCCGCACGTGAACAAGGACAGCCGGGAGCATTTCGAGATGAGGACGCACAAGCGCCTCATCGACATCCTGGAGCCGACGCCCAAGACGGTCGACTCGCTGATGCGGCTCGACTTGCCTGCGGGTGTTGATATCGAGATCAAGCTGTAGGAAGCACCCCGCCGAGGAGCGGCGGGTAGGAGCGGTCCGCTGGGAACGTCGCATCGTGGCGGCGAGGACCCATGACCGCGTGAGAAGAGAGACGAGAGACATGATCGCAACACTGTTGGGACGAAAGCTGGGTATGACCCAGGTCTGGAGCGACGACGACAAGCTCGTGCCCGTCACGGTCA
Organism: Coriobacteriia bacterium; assembly: GCA_029858605.1. Classification (GTDB taxonomy): domain Bacteria; phylum Actinomycetota; class Coriobacteriia; order Anaerosomatales; family JAENZW01; genus JAENZW01. The sequence continues at coordinate 4,836 of JAOUET010000036.1, forward strand.
TCGAGGCGGGTCCTTGTGTCGTCAGCCAGGTCAAGACTGTCAAGAGGGACGGCTATTCGGCCGCGCAGATCGCCTTCGGCGACATCAAGCCGAAGAAGGTCAACAGGCCGACCGCGGGGCACTTCGCCAAGGCGGGCCTCGACCCGCGCGCTCACATGATGGAGATCCGTCTGGACGAGGGCGACTCGGTCAAGGTCGGCGACACCTTCACTGTCGAGATGTTCGACCCCGGAACGAGGGTCAGCGTCGGCGGCACGAGCAAGGGCAAGGGCTTCCAGGGTGTCATCAAGCGTCACGGATTCCACGGAGGTCCCGGCGGTCACGGTTCTCACTTCCACCGCCAGCCCGGTTCGATCGGTGCTTGCGCGACGCCATCGCGTGTCTACCGGGGCTCGAAGATGGCCGGCCAAATGGGCAACGCAACCGCGACGATTCGCAATCTGGAGGTCGTCAAGATCGACGCCGAACAGAATCTGCTGCTGGTCAAGGGTGCCGTACCCGGTGGCAAGGGATCGCTGCTCACCATCCGTCACATGCAGCCCCAGGCGGGCTGATCGTGGGTCCGTCTCGAGAAGGAATGGGGAAGACGATGGCAACGATCGATATCAAGGACGCCCACGGCAAGAAGGTGGGCACGACCGAAGTCGCCGACGGCGTCTTCGGCATCGAGCCGCATCAGACTGCCGTTCACCAGGTCGTGCGCAGCCAGATGGCCGCTCGTCGTTCTGGCACGCACAACACGAAGACTCGCAGCGAGGTCCGCGGTGGCGGGCGCAAGCCGTATCGCCAGAAGGGTACGGGCCGGGCGCGCCAGGGCACGATCCGTGCCCCGCAGTGGCGCGGGGGCGGAGTCGTCTTCGGCCCTCATCCGCGAAGCTACGCGTTCAAGGTGCCAAACAAGGTCGTCAAGCTCGCGATGCGCAGCGTGCTTTCGGCGAAGACTGCCGAAGGCGTGCTCCACTGTGTGGACAGCTTGAACCTCGAGGAACCGTCGACGAAAGAGGCCGCCGAGGTTCTCAAGAACCTGGGCATCGAGGGCCGCGTCACCGTCATCGTGTCGAACGACGATACGAACGCGCTGCTATCGTTCCGAAACCTGCCGAAGGCGCGCGTCCTCACCGTGTCCGAGGCAAACACGTACGACCTCGTGGACAACACCGCCGTGCTCTTCACGCAGCCGGCACTCAACTGGCTCGAGGAGGTGCTGGCGTAGCATGACCGATTCACGAGAGATCATCATCCGCCCCGTCGTCTCGGAGAAGTCCTACGAGATGATTGCCGAGAACCGCTACACGTTCGAGGTGGACAAGCGTGCGTCCAAGCCCCAGATCGCATCCGCGATCGAGGACATCTTCGGCGTGTCGGTCGTGAAGGTGAACACGATGAACGTCACGGGCAAGCCCAGAAGACTGCGCTGGCAGCGTGGGCATACGCGCTCGTGGAAGAAGGCGATTGTGACTCTTCGAGAGGGCGATTCGATCGAGTTGTTCGGAAACGTCTAGCGACAAGGATCGCTGGTGCGAACGCTCCGCGGGCTCGTGGGATAGAGCCGCACGGGAGCGGAGGTAGTCCGGCGTCGCAGCCGCCGAAAGCGGGAGGAGATCCCGCTAGTCCCAGGCGGATGTGGCCATCGGACGGAAGGAGTTGGGACATGGGAGTAAAGAAGTACAAGCCGACATCACCGGGTCGTCGGTTCCAGACGGTCTCGGACTTCGCCGAGATCACGTCGACCACGCCCGAGAAGTCGCTGCTCGAGCCGCTAAACAAGAAGGGCGGCCGCAACAACAAGGGCCGCATCACGACGCGGCACCAGGGCGGTGGCCACAAGCGCCGGTATCGCAAGATCGACTTCAAGCGCAACAAGGACGGCGTGCCCGCGAAGGTTGCGTCGATCGAGTACGACCCGAATCGCTCGGCTCGTATCGCACTCCTGCACTACGTCGACGGCGAGAAGCGCTACATCCTCGCTCCGAAGGGTCTGAAGGTCGGAGACGAGGTCATGAGCGGCGCAGATGCCGATATCAAGCCTGGAAACGCGCTGGAGATCAACGACATCCCCGTGGGCACCATCGTGCACGCGGTAGAGCTTCAGCCGGGCGGCGGCGCGGCACTTGCCCGTTCGGCAGGCACGGCAATACAGCTGATGGGCAAGGAGGGCGGCTACGCGATCCTGCGCATGCCGTCCAGCGAGATGCGGCGCGTGCTCGTTACCTGCCGCGCCAGTATCGGTGAGGTCGGCAACGCCGATCACGCCAACATCTCCGCGGGCAAGGCGGGCCGAAGTCGTCATCTCGGCGTCAGGCCGACCGTACGCGGCACCGCGATGAACCCGGTCGACCACCCGCACGGCGGCGGGGAAGGCAAGAACAAGACGGCCGGTCGCCATCCGGTCACACCGTGGGGCGTGCCCACCAAGGGGCATCGCACCAGGAAGAAAGGCAAGGCGTCCGACCGTCTGATCATCCGCCGTCGCAGGAAGTAGCGGCGCTCGAAAGGGAGCTGGAGCACACGATGAGCAGGAGTCTGAAGAAAGGGCCGTTCGTGCAGCCGCGTCTTCTCGAACGCGTGCAGCAGATGAACAAGGCCGGCGACAAGAGGGTCATCAAGACCTGGTCGCGCGCGTCGACGGTATTCCCCGAGATGGTGGGGCACACGATCGCCGTGCACGACGGTCGCAAGCACGTTCCGGTGTATGTGACCGAGTCGATGGTCGGGCACAAGCTCGGCGAGTTCGCGCCGACTCGTACGTTCCGCGGACACGCGGCAGACAAGAAGGGCAATAGGTAGGAGATGGAAGCCAGAGCAGTTGCACGCTACGTACGAGTCAGCCCCCGCAAGGCTCGCGCCGTCGTCGACCTGATTCGCGGCAAGTCGGTCGAAGACGCCACGGCGATCCTTCGGTTCACTCCGCGCGCCGCGGCAGAGATCGTGGAGAAGGTCCTCGACAGTGCTGTTGCCAACGCCGAGAAGAACCTGATGATCAGGTCCGAGCAACTCTACGTTGCCACTACGTACGTGGACGAGGGGCCGACCCTCAAGCGCATTCGACCTCGTGCTCAAGGTCGTGCGTTTCGGATCGACAAGCGCACGAGTCACATCACCGTAGTCGTCAAGCAACGAGAGGAGGCGTAGGCGCCGTGGGTCAGAAGGTCTATCCCATTGGGTTTCGCCTCGGTATAACCGAGAACTGGCGCTCGCGTTGGTTCAGCGCCAAGGAATACGGCGCGACGCTTGCGCAGGATCTCAAGATTCGTGAGTTCCTGGCCAAGCGACTGCGGCGTGCGGCGGTTTCACGCGTCGAGATCGAGCGCAAGGGCGACAAGACGATCATCGAGCTGTGGACGGCGCGTCCCGGCATCGTCATCGGCAAGAAGGGTTCCGAGGTAGATCAGCTTCGCAAGGAGCTGGAGCGGATCACCGACGGTGCGGTCGCTGTGAACATCATCGAGATCAAACGTCCCGAACTCGACGCGGTTCTCGTGGCACAGGGCGTCGCGGAGCAGCTCGAAGGGCGCGTAGCGTTCCGTCGCGCCATGCGGAAGGCGGTCTCTTCGGCCATGAAGAGCGGTGCTCTGGGCATTCGTATCCAGTGCTCGGGTCGCCTCGGCGGCGCGGAGATGGGTCGGCGCGAGTGGTATCGCGAGGGAAGAGTGCCGCTGCACACGCTCCGTGCGAAGATCGACTACGGTACTGCGGAAGCGCGCACGACGATGGGCGCTATCGGCGTGAAGGTCTGGATATACCGCGGCGAAGTCCTCCCCGGGCAGGAGATTCCGTCGCCTGCGGACGACCGCCCAGCGCGTCCGCGCCGCGGTCAGGGCAGGGGGCGAGCCTAGATGCTGCTTCCCAAGCGAGTAAAGCACCGCAAGGTCCAGCGCGGTTCGAGGAAGGGCACGGCCAAGGGTGGCACCGAGATCGTGTTCGGCGACTACGGGCTCAAGGCTCTCGAGCCTGCGTGGATCAGCAACCGACAGATCGAGGCCGCACGTATCGCGATGACTCGCCACATGAAGCGTGGCGGGAAGGTCTGGATAAGCATCTTTCCCGACAAGCCCATCACGCAGAAGCCGGCCGAGACCCGAATGGGATCGGGCAAGGGCAATCCGGAGATGTGGGTGGCCGTTGTAAAGCCCGGACGGGTCATGTTCGAGGTCGCAGGCGTGCCGGAGGATGTGGCTCGCGAGGCCATACGGTTGGCCCAGCACAAACTGCCCATCAGGACCAAGTTCGTCAAACGAGCCGAAGCCGGTGGTGAGGCATAGATGAAAGCAGTAGAGGTTCACGAGATGGAAGACAGCGAGCTCGGATTGAAGCTGAAGGAAACGCGCACGGAACTGTTCAATCTTCGGTTCCGGCTTGCTACCGGTCAGCTCGACAACCCTGCTCGCATCAAGGACGTGAAGAAGGACATCGCGCGCCTGCAGACCGAAATCCGTGCGCGGGAGATTCGGGCAGCGCAAGAGGCGCAGGCATCCTAGGGCGATGGAGGAGAACAGATGAGTCCTGAGCGCAAAAGAAGGAAGGTTCGCCATGGCGTCGTGGTTTCGGCGGCAGGCGACAAGACTTGCGTGGTGATGGTTCAGGAGCGCAAGCGGCACCGCATGTACGGCAAGATGATCACCCGGTCGACGAAGTTTCACACGCACGACGAGAACAACGAGTCCGGTGTCGGCGACAAGGTGACGATCATGGAGACCCGGCCCGTCTCGAAGACAAAGAGATGGCGTCTCGTGAAGGTCGTGGAGAAGGCCAAGTAGCTCAACCGGCGGTGCATGTGTGCCTACGAGCGGCGCACCTCTCGCAGTCGGACAGGTATATCGGAGGAAGCGATGATTCAGGCTGAGACGCGACTCAAGGTCGCCGACAACTCAGGGGCCCGCAGGGTCGCCTGCATAAAGGTGCTGGGCGGATCGCGGCGCCGCTATGCGAGCGTCGGCGATGTGGTCGTCTGTGCGGTGAAAGAGGCCATCCCGAACGGCGCCGTGAAGAAGGGTGACGTGGTACGTGCGGTCATCGTACGCACGAAGAAGGAGATACGCCGCAACGACGGCAGCTACATAAAGTTCGACGAGAACGCCGCAGTCATCGTCGACAACCAGGGCAATCCCCGGGGTACGCGCATCTTCGGCCCGGTGGCTCGCGAGCTACGCGAGCGCCGGTTCATGAAGATCGTCTCGCTGGCCCCTGAGGTTCTTTAGGAGGTCAGGTTCCATGGCGAGTTCCATGTCAATCAGGAAAGGCGACCGCGTTAAGGTGGTCGCCGGCAAGGATAGGGGCAAGGAGTCCCGCGTCCTGCGCGCGTATCCGGAGACGCAGCGTCTCGTGGTCGAGAAAGTGAACATGGTCAAGAAGCATCAGCGGCCCACGAACCAGAATCCGCAGGGCGGCATCCTCGAGGTCGAGGGTACGATTCACGTTTCCAACGTCATGCTCGTCTGCCCGAGTTGCTCGCAGGCGACCCGCATCGGTCGCAAGCGTGAGGACGGCGTGCGCGTGCGTGTCTGCAGGAAGTGCGGCAAGGACATCGACAAGTAGGACGTGCTCGCGCGCAACGCGCGCGATGCCGGGTCGGCAATCCGGCGGACTTAGATGGAGGACAAGACGGTGGTACCGAGGTTCAAAGAGAAGTACAAGAGCGAGGTCATTCCCGCTCTCATGGAGCAGTTCGGCTACACGAACGTGCATCAGGTCCCGCGAATCGAGAAGATTGTCGTCAACATGGGAGTCGGCCAGGCCGCGCAGGACATCAAGCAGCTCGACGGTGCAATCGAGGACATGGCCGTCATTACGGGTCAGCAGGCGATGGTGACGAGAGCGAAGAAGTCGATTGCGGGCTTCAAGATCCGCGAAGGCATGCCGATCGGCGCGAAGGTCACTCTGCGCGGCGACCGCATGTGGGAGTTCTTCGATCGCCTGCTGTCGACGGCGATTCCGCGTGTGCGGGACTTCCGCGGACTGACGACAAGCGCGTTCGACGGTCGCGGCAACTACTCGATGGGCGTTTCCGAGCAACTCGTGTTTCCCGAGATCGACTACGACAAGGTCGACCGGATTCGGGGCATGGACGTCACGTTCGTCACTACTGCGGAAACCGACGACGAAGCGAAGGCGCTGCTCGGCGCTTTCGACTTCCCGTTTGAGAGATAGACGGCGACTTATCGTCGCGACAAGGAGGTTGCAAGGTGGCAAAGAAATCGATGATCGCCAAGGCGAAGCGCACCCCGAAGTTCTCGGTGCGCAAGGTCAACCGCTGTGTGCGGTGCGGCCGCCCGCGCAGCTACTATCGCCAGTTCGGGCTCTGCCGCATCTGCCTTCGCGAACTGGCCAGCCGAGGCGAGCTTCCCGGCATCCGCAAGGCGAGCTGGTAGGCGCTGCGCAAGCCGAGGAGGTCCCCGCGTGCAGGCGCCCCGGTCAGGGGCCGGAGCGAACCGCACGATTGGCGTCATCCCGAGTCATGGAAGGGAAGAGTCGACATGAGCATGACAGACCCCATCGCCGATATGCTGACGCGCGTTCGCAACGCGAGCTCCGCGTTCAAGCCGACGACGGCCATGCCCTCGTCCAGGAAGCTGGTGGAGATCGCACGCATCCTCAAGCAAGAGGGCTACATCGATAGCTACACCGTGGTGGAGGGCAAGCCACAGGACACGCTCGAGATCGTCTTGAAGTACGGGCCGAAGAAGGAGCGGACCATCACCGGTATCCGCCGAATCTCCAAGCCCGGCCTTCGCGTCTACGCGAAGAAGGACGAACTGCCGCGAGTTCTCGGCGGCCTCGGTGTGGCCGTGATATCCACGTCCAGCGGAGTGATGACGGACCGCGCCGCGCGCAAAGCGGGCGTGGGCGGCGAAGTCATCGCATACGTCTGGTAATCGGACAGGACTGAAGGAAAGGAGCGAGTAGCCGTGTCTCGAATCGGCAAGCAGCCCGTCCCGGTCCAGTCCGGGGTTGAGGTGAGCATCGACGGGGTGACCGTCACGGTGAAAGGCCCCAAGGGGCAGCTCACTCAGACGTTCCACCCCGACATGGCGATCGCGATGGAGGACGACGCGGTGGTCGTGTCCCGTCCTACCGACAGCCGGGAGCATCGCTCTCTGCACGGACTTACGCGCACCCTCATCGCGAACATGATCCGTGGTGTGTCCGAGGGCTTCTCGAAGACCCTCGAGATCCACGGAGTCGGCTATCGTGCCCAGTTGAAGGGTTCGGATCTCGAGATGCAGCTCGGGTTCAGCCACCCGGTTGTGATCAAGGGAGAGTCTGGGATCACGTTCGAGGTACCCGCTCCGAACCGGGTCATTGTGAGTGGCATCGACAAGCAGCGGGTCGGCCAGGTTGCGAGCGAGATTCGCGACTGGCGGCGTCCCGAGCCCTACAAAGGCAAGGGCGTTCGCTACGAGGGCGAGCATGTGCGTCGCAAGGTCGGCAAGGCCGCCAAGTAGGCGAGCGCTAGGCTAGGAGAGTAGTGAGGACATGGAAAGGCTTAAAGCGAAGAGGTCGGGGCTCGTCAGGCGTAAGAGCCGCGTTCGCGGGAAGGTCCGCGGTACGGTGGAGCGTCCGCGCCTGTGCGTGACCCGTTCGAATACCCAGATATACGCTCAGATCGTCGATGACACGACGGGGACGACTCTCGTCTCGGCATCGAGTATCGATCCCGAGCTTCGTGCTGCGGTCAAGTCCGGTTCGAACTCTGACGGGGCGAAGATCGTTGGCGAAGCTCTCGGTCGCCGGGCTGTCGAAAAGGGCATAGGCAGCGTCGTGTTCGATCGCAGCGGTCGACTGTATCACGGTCGTG